>MKUB01000047.1 GCA_001898545.1 Sphingomonadales bacterium 63-6
AAGCATCTCGACGAGAAGGTGGCGGCGCTGCATCTCGAAAAGCTGGGCGTTAAGCTGACGACGCTCACGCCGAAGCAGGCCGATTATATCGGCGTTCCGGCACAAGGGCCCTACAAGCCCGACCATTACCGTTACTGATCGAAACGAAAGCGGCGGAGAAATCCGCCGCTTTCCACAAGGTGTTTGCCTGCGATACCATTGTAATCGCGGCCTGCCGGGCATAGCGAAGTCGCGATGGAAATGAGCCCCACCGCTTTGGCGCTGCTCGGCCTGCTGCTGGCAGCGTGGACCCTTGGTGCCGCGCTGCTGGTGCTGCGCTCCAACGGCGCTGCGCGCGGGGCTGAAGGCGCGCGCCGCGCGGCCAAGCGCCTTGCCCGGATGGTGGAGGAATCGCCTGCGGTTCCCATGCTTGTGCGGGCGGATGGCCGGATCGAAGCGCCGGAGCGCCTGGCCTCCTGGCTGGGGCTCGACGCTGTGCCGGGCTATCTCTCCGAACTCGATGCCCGCACTCACGGGCTGGCTGCGGATCAATTGTCTCAGCTCGACGAAAATGTTCGCCGAGCGCAGAAAACCGCGGCCCCTTTTCGCATGGTCATCACGCCGCGCGGTACAACCCGCAGCCTGGCGGTGCATGGCCATCTGGCCGATCCCTCGGTGTCTCCGGGTGGGGCTGCGCTGGTCTGGTTCTTCGATTTTTCCGACAGCCAGACCGAACTGTCGCGTTTGCGGGCGGACGCCGCGCGCGCGCGGGGTGATTTTGCTGCCCTTGTCGGCCTGATCGAGGCCGCGCCGATGCCCATGTGGTTTCGCGGGCCGGATATGAAGCTGCGGCTGGTCAATTCCGCTTATGTCGATGCCGTGGGCGCTGCGAGCGCAGAGGCCGCCGTTGAGGGGCAGATCGAACTGATCGAAACGACCGACGGACTGACGGCAGCTCAGGTCGCGGGTCAGGCCCACGCCAAGGACATGCCTATCGAGCGCATGGTTTCCGCCACTATCGACGGGCAGCGCCGCGCCTTGCGCGTCAGCGATCTGCCGTTGGGTGAGGAGGGCGTGGCCGGATATGCCGTGGACATAGAGGACATGGAAGAGCTGGGCCGCGCCTTCAAGGCGTTCCGCGAGGCGCAGCGTTCCATGCTCGATCAGTTGAGCGTCGGGGTGGCGCAATTCGATGAACGGCGATTCCTGACCTTCGCCAACCAGCCGTTCCAGCGCATTTTCAAGCTGCCCGGCACGATCGCCATCGATCCGCTGGATTTCGACCGTTTCCTCGACATCGCGCGCGATACCCATCGCGTACCCGAGGTTCGGGATTTTCCGGCATGGCGGCGCGAACTTGGGGCTTGGTTTGCCGCTGGCTCTCCGAAGGAAGAGGCCTGGCCTTTGCCGGATGGTACGCATCTGCGCATCGTGGGCCAGCCCATGCCGGATGGCGGGCTGGTGTTGGTGGCGGAAGACCGGACAGAGCAACTGGCGCTGTCCGCCACGCGTGACACTCTGTTGCGCACGCGGACGGCGACCTTCGATTCCCTGTTCGAATCCCTGGCCGTGTTCGCACCCGATGGCAGGCTGCAATTGTGGAACCGGCGTTTTCTTGCGGTTTGGGGGCTCGACGGGGAATTCCTCGACGCACATCCCCATGTCTCAGCACTGCTGGGCCAGATCCGGGGGCAGCTTGCGCGGCCGCCCCAGGCCGATGCCATCGGCGATGTTGTGCGCGCGGCGACGCTGGATCGTCGGCAGAAAAAGGGCAAGGTCGTGCTGGCGGATGGGCGCACGCTGGAATTTGCGGGCGTTCCCTTGCCGGATGGCAATGGCTTGCTCACCGTGCTGGACATTACGGATTCGCAGAAGGCGGAGGCTGCGCTGCGAGAGCGTAATGCCGCTCTGGAAGAAGCGGATGCGGTGAAGACACGTTTCCTCGCCAACATGTCCTATGAATTCCGCACTCCGCTCACCTCCATCGGTGGCTTTGCCGAACTGCTGCAAAGCGGCGTGGCAGGGGAGCTCTCGGAAAGCGGCAAGGAATATGTCGCGGCCATTCTGGAATCTGTGGCTCGGTTGGGGGAGCAGATCGAGAATGTCCTCGACCTTTCGCAGAGCGAGGCGGGGCTTCTGCCGCTCGACCTTGCTTCGCTCGACATATTCCCGTTCCTCACCACGATTGTGCGGGACCGGGAAGGGGCGATAACCGGGGCGGGCCTGTCGCTGGAATTGCGCGGAGACCGGTCGGCCGGACGTATCCAGGCCGACAAGCGGCGCCTTGGCCGGGCGATAGGCCACATATTGGACAATGCCATTGCCGCGACGCCTGAGGGCGGAAAAATTCTGGTCGATGTTGCGCGCATGGAAGAGGGAGTGCGGATCGTGGTTTCCGACAATGGCGGAGGCATGAGCCAGGCCGATGCCGCCCGTGCTCTCGAAGGCTATAAGGTTGCTCATGACGGCAAGACGGTCGCCCGTCGGCAGGGTCTGGGCCTCCCGCTTGCAAGGCAATTGATCGAGGCGCACGGCGGCAAGCTCTCGCTTGTGTCGGAAAAGGGCGCTGGCACCACAGTGACGATAATCCTGCCATGATCGTGGATCTGCCGGACCTTGCCGCAATGGAGCAGTTGGGCGGCCGAATCGCTCAACGCCTGCGGGCCGGAGATGTGGTCGCGCTTACCGGCGGTCTTGGGACCGGAAAGACGACGCTGGCGCGGGCGATTATCGCCGCTCTCGGCCATGAGGGTGAGGTTCCATCGCCCAGCTTCACGATCATCGAAACCTACGATCCGCCCGCTGTGCGCCTGCCGTTGGTCCACGCCGATTTCTATCGCCTGTCCCGCCCGGAAGAGGTGGAGGAACTGGGGCTCGACGATTATCGGGAGGGCGCGGCGATGATCGCCGAATGGCCCGACCATGCCGGGGGCTTCGCTCATGAGCCCGGATGTCTTTCCATCGTGCTGGAAATTGCGGGAGAGGGGCGCAAGGCCGTTGTCGAGATGGGGGCGGATTGGCTAGGGCGAGTTCCATGAGCCTGCCTGACGGTATCGAACACTTCCTCGCCAGCGCAGGCTGGCAGGGTGCATCCATTGAACCTCTGCCCGGAGATGCAAGTTTCCGCCGCTATTTTCGTATTCGAGACGGCGCGAAAAGCGCAATGCTGATGGACGCGCCGCCGCCTCACGAAGATCCGGGGCCGTTTCTCGATGTCGCTCACTGGCTGACCGAACATGGCCATCGTGCGCCCGCCATCTATGCGGAGGATCGCGCGCGGGGGCTTGTTCTACTGGAAGATTTCGGTTCGGACCGGATGCGGGACTGGCTGGATATCCACCCCGCTGCCGAACTGGAAACCTATCGCGGCGCGATTGATGCGCTGGTGAAGCTCCACCGTTCGCCGCCCGGACCATTCCCGCTCTATGACATAGCGGTCTATCAGCGCGAAGTCGCGCTTTTCCCTGAGTGGTATTGCCCGGCTGCGGGGATCGAGGTGGATGCGGCAGCCTACGCCGATGCGTGGGATCAGGTGATGGCCCCGGTCATCACTCGGCAGGTGCCCGGCATTACCGTACTGCGCGATTATCACGCGGAAAACATCATGCTGCTGCCCAAGGGTGAGCAGGGACTGATCGATTTCCAGGACGCCCTTGTCGGGCACCCGGCCTATGACATCGTTTCGCTGTTGCAGGATGCCCGGCGAGATGTTCCGGTGGAACTGGAGCGGGCCATGCTCGACCATTACCTGTCGCAGGTGAATGGCGGCTCCGAACATGACGCCCAGTTCGCAGCCGATTATGCCCGGCTTGGCGCGCAGCGTAATGCCAAGATCGTGGGTATCTTCGCCCGCCTCTGGAAGCGGGACGGCAAGCCGCGCTATCTCGCCTTCATCCCGCGCGTGTGGGAAGCGCTGGAGCGTGATCTTGCCCATCCGGCGCTGGAGCCCGTCGCGCGTTGGTTCGATGCCAATATCCCGCAGGATGTGCGGGAAAGGCGCGGGGGAGGGCTGGGGTGAGCACACTTGCATCCGATACGGCGATGGTGCTGGCGGCCGGGCTCGGCAAGCGCATGCGTCCGCTCACCGCGACCCAGCCCAAGCCGATGGTACGAGTGGCTGGCAAGCCCTTGATCGACCATGTGCTGGATCGTCTTGGCGCTGCCGGAGTGACGAAGGCGGTGGTGAACGTCCATTATCTGGCCGATGCGCTGGAAGCCCATCTCGGCGCGAGGGCATTGCCCAAGGTCACCATTTCGGATGAGCGTGCCCTGCTGCTGGAAACAGGCGGCGGGATGGTGAAGGCTAAGGCACTGCTGCCCGATCCGTTTTTCTCGGTGAATTCGGACAATATCTGGCTCGACGGGCCCTATGATGCCTTTCGCGAGCTTTCGGAGAGCTGGGACCCGGAGCGGATGGATGGGCTGTTGCTGCTCGTCCCGCATGCGGGCGCGTTCAACTATCGCGGCAAGGGCGATTTCCAGATGGACCCGCTGGGGCGTATTTCGCGCCGGCGTTCGGGCCGGATTGCGCCCTTCATCTACAGCGGTATCCAGCTCGTTTCGCACCGAATGTTGCGGGATGCGCCGGAAGGGCCTTTCTCAACCAACATTCTGTGGAGCCGCGCGATCGAGGAAGGCAGGCTTTATGGGCTTTGCTTCGCCGGGGAGTGGTTCGAAGTGGGCGATCCGAGTGCGATTGCGCCGACAGAATCCGCTTTGAAACGTGGCTGAGCGGCCGGGCCCTCAGGTCTATTCGATTGCTGCCCATCGCGGCTTTGCCGATGCTCTGGTGGCGGGGCTGGTGCCGCGCTATTCGGAAGAGGATTTCGGGCTTGCCCGGCTGACACTCCTCTTGCCGAGCCGCCGTGCGATCCGCACGGTCACAGAGGCATTCATCCGTCATTACGGCACGCAGGAAGGCCGATCCGGCCTGCTGATGCCGCGCATGGCGGTGGTGGGCGATCTCGATCTTGATGAGACCCTGGGGCCCTTGTTCGATCCTATCGGAGAGGGCGAAGATATTCCGCCCGCCGCCGATCCCACGCGCCGCTGGCTACGATTGGCGGAGCTGGTGCGTGAACATGGCGGAGAGCAGGCCCGAAAAGGCGCAACGGCCCTGCGCCTCGCTGCCCAGATCGCACAGGCGATGGATCGCCTGCTGGTAGAAGAAGTCGCGCCCGAACAGTTGTGGAGCGACGAGGTTCTGAATGTCCTCGCCGATCTGTCTCATCATTGGTCCGCCAATACCCGGCTTTTCGCCGTGGTTCAGCAATATTGGCTGGCGGAGCTGGCTCAGCGCGGAGAGGTGGATGCGGCTACACGGCGCAACATGTTGTTCAACGCGGCGGCGCGCAAATGGCGGATGGCCCCGCCAATCGCCCCAATCGTCGCGGCGGGCATAACCAGCGCGGCGCCTGCGCTGGCGCGCCTGCTGAAAGTCATTTCCGGATTGCCGCAAGGCGGGGTGATCCTGCCCGATCTTGACCTGTCGATGGACGATGCGGTGTGGGACGAACTGGGCTGCGCAGGGGCTCCGAAAGAACCGGACGGACCCGTCTTTGCGCGGGGGGATGCCGTCACCCATCCGCAATATCACCTCAAGCTGCTGCTCAACCGCATGGGTGTGGCGCGCGGGGAGGTGCAGCAATGGCATCGCGCCGGTATGGCCAAGGGCCCGCCCGAGCGTACACATGCCATCTCCAGCTTGTTCCTGCCGCCGCAGGCCAGCAAGCGCTGGGCCACGATGCCTGCGGAGCAGCGACGCCTTGCGGGTGTGCGGATCATGAATACCGCCAATCCGGAAGAGGAAGCGCAAGCTATCGCGCTGCTCATCCGGCAGTCTCTGGAAGAGCCGGAGAAGCGGGTTGCGCTCGTTACGCCGGATCGCAGCCTTGCGGGCCGTGTGACAGCTCATCTCCAGCGCTGGAACATCGTGGCCGACGATACCGCCGGCAAGCCGCTGTCGCAAACGGTGGCGGGCCGAGTTCTCCTGCTGCTGGGGGAGATCATGGCGGATCATGCTGCCCCCGTCCCACTTATGGCATTGTTGGGCCATCCCCTTGCGGGTGCGGGGGAAGGGCGGCCGGACTGGCTCGATCGCGCGCGCGCGCTGGAACGGGATTTGCGGGGGCCTCGCCCCGAGCCCGGCCTTGCCGTTCCCCGGCGCGTGGTGGTTAAGCTGGCGGAAAGGGATGCCGGCATTCTGCCATGGTGGGAGCAGGTCGAAGCTGCCCTTAGCCCGTTGCTGGAACTGGGCGGCAGGGAAGAAGCCCCGCTGGCCGATTTGCTTGACGCTCTGGCGACTGCGGGGGAGGCATTGTGCGGCGAGGGCCTGTGGGCCCGTGAAGATGGGCGCGCCCTGGCTTCGCTGGTGGAGGAGCTACGGCTCCACGCCCGTGACGTGGGAACCTTGCTGGCCCCGCAGGACCTGCACGCCGTGCTGCGGGAGCGGATGGACACCATCGCCGTTCGCCCGCCCTGGGGCGGCCATTCGCGCGTGGCTATATATGGCCTTCTGGAAGCGCGAATGACGCGCGCGGAACTGGTCATCTGCGGCGGACTTAATGAGGGAAGCTGGCCTCAGATACCGGCGCAGGATTCCCTGCTGGCACCCGCCATTCTGCGAATATTGGGCGTCCCCGCCGTCGATTTCCGTATCGGCCTCTCCGCCCATGACCTTGCCGGCATGCTGGGTGCCCCGGAAGTCGTGCTCAGCAGGGCGGACAGGGATATATCCGGCCCGGCGATCCCATCCCGCTTTCTCCTGCGTGTCGAGGCGCTGCTCGGGGAGAATTTATTGCGCGATCATCGCGAGCTGGAAGCCGTCCGGCTTGCGCGCGGCATAGACGCGGCCCGCCGTGCGCCGCAATATTCGCGGCCCCAGCCGATGCCCTCAGCCGAGCGGCGGAAGGTTCCGATCAGCGTCACTGCGCTGGATCGCCTGCGCGGCGATCCCTATCAGTTTTACGCCAACGCCATCCTCAAGCTGCGCTCTCTCGATGGATTGGATGCAGTGCCCACTGCTGCCTGGAGGGGTGACGCTGCACACAAAATTCTCGAAGCATGGCATCTGGAAAAGGGCGAGCTGGCGCCGATTGCGGAACGAGTGCTGGAACAGATCAACGCGCATCCCCTGATGCGGACCTTGTGGCGTCCACGCCTGATGGCGGCGCTGCAATGGATCGAAAATGAACTGACCGAGCGCCTGCCCGAACGGCAAGTCGCTGCCGTGGAAGCATGGGGCGAGATGGAAGTGCGCGGAGTGAAGCTGCGGGGCCGCGCTGACAGGATCGACCGTCTGCCAGGCGGGGAGCTGGCCATTGTCGATTACAAGACCGGCTCGCCGCCCTCCGGCAGGATGGTGGAGGAAGGTTTTGCGCTTCAGCTCGGTGTGCTGGGCCTGATGGCGCAGGCGGGCGGAATTCGCACCAATGAGGGCGCGGTGATTACCGGCGAGCCCACCCATTTCGAATATTGGTCCTTCGGGAAGAATCCGCAGAGCGAAACCGGCTTCGGCAAGCGGGATGAGCCGATCAGGGAAGGGCGGAAGAAGACGGGCTTGCTGCGCGAGGAATTCCTCGAAAGGACGGAGGAGTATCTACATGACGCGCTCAGCCGCTGGATATTGGGCGACGAGCCCTTCACCGCGCGGCTCAATCCCGACCTGCCCAATTATGGCGAATATGACCAGCTGATGCGCCTGGATGAATGGATGGGGCTGGAGGACGAGACCAACGAGAACGGGGCCAGGGAGAACGGGGTCAAGGACAAGAAGGCATGAGCGGCAAGGTCTATCCGCTCAAGGGCAATCAGGCTCATGCCGTCGATCCGGAACGCACTGTCTGGCTTTCGGCCTCGGCAGGCACGGGTAAAACGCAGGTGCTTTCCGCCCGCGTGCTTCGCCTGTTGCTTCAGCCCGATGTCCAGCCTTCCGAAATCCTCTGCCTGACTTTCACCAAGGCCGGCGCGGCGGAAATGGCAGTGCGCGTCAACGAAGTGCTCGCCGGCTGGGTGCGAATGCCCGACGGCGATCTGGCGGCGGACCTCAAGGCAATTGGCGCGGATTACGGCCCTGGTGCCATCGAACGGGCCCGCACTTTATTCGCCAGCGTTCTCGATTGCCCGGGTGGGGGACTGAGGATCGATACGATCCACGCCTTTGCTCAATGGTTGCTCTCCGCCTTTCCCGAGGAAGCGGGGCTCACCCCGGGCACGCGGGCGATGGAAGATCGCGAGCGGAGCTTGCTGGCGCGCGAAGTGCTGGCGGAAATGCTGGTGGATGCGCAGGAGCAGGGTGACGAGGAAACGCTCAATGCGCTGGCGGACCTTTCGCTCAAGAAAGGGCCGGATGCCGTCGAAGCCTGGCTGATGACCTGCGCTCAGGCGCGAGAAGCGTGGTTCGGTGCAGGGGCGTGGGTGCCTCCCTTCGGTGACCGCTTGAATCAGTTGCTGGGCCTGCCCGCCGATGCGTCGGAAGCCGATATTGCGGCGCTATGCGCAGACGATCGTTTCGACACTGTTTCGCTGCGCATGTGCATGACGGCGCAGGCCGGATGGAAGGCCAAGACCGGGCAGGATACTGCCTCGGCCATTGGGCAATGGCTTGCTGCAAGCCCCCACGAACGAGTCGAGCGGCTTAGCGACCTGCAAAGCGCGCTTTTTACCCAGAAGGGCGAGCCGCGCAGCCTCAAGCAGATGCTTGGGATCGATCCGGCCTATCCAGATTACATCGCCCGCGTGGGAGAACGGATTACCGAAGTTGCGCAGTTCAAGGCGCTGCTCGGCCTCGCGAAGTGGCTGCTGCCTGCCCTTACGCTCGGCCGGAAATTCGCGCTGGCTTGGGAAGATGCAAAGAATCGCGAAGGGCTGATCGATTTCGACGATCAGATCCGCCGCGCATCCGACCTGCTCAATCGCTCGGAACTGGCAGACTGGATTCGCTACAAGCTGGATCGGCGTTTCGACCATATTCTGGTGGATGAGGCGCAGGACACGAATGAGGCGCAGTGGAAGATCATCGATGCGCTGACCGGAGACTTCTTCGCCGGGCAGGGGCAGCACGACGGCAAGATGCGCACCCTCTTCGTGGTGGGCGATTACAAACAGGCGATCTTCCGTTTTCAGGGCACCAGCCCGGAAAATTTTGCGAAGGCACGGGAGCGGGTACGCAAGGCGCTGGCAGGCGCGGTGGCCAATGCGCAGGAAGCGCGGGGCGGTGCAACGGCGCGCGAATTGCTCGACCTGCGGCTCGGCCAGAGCTTCCGGACTGCCCAGCAGGTTCTCACTTTCGTCGACGAGGCGATTGCCGCCATTGGGCATGGCCGTTTTGGCCTGAGCCAGGAACCGGAGAAGCATTTTGGCGATGATCGCCCCGGCCTTGTCGCTCTGTGGCAGCCGGTTTCCTCCGAGGCCGACGATGCGGGAGAGGATGAAAGCGAGCAAAGCTGGATTTCCAGCGCGGAACGCCGAATGGCAGGCAAGATTGCCCGGCAGGTCAAGGCATGGCTCGATCACGGTTTCCCGCTGGTCAAAGGCAGGCATCGCAATGCCGGGCCGGGCGATATCATGGTGCTGGTCCGCAAACGTCGCGATCTGGCGGGGTTGATCGTTGCGCGGCTCTATGCGGCAGGGGTTCCCGTCGCGGGTGTGGACAGGCTTCGGCTCGGCGCGCCGCTGGCGGTGAAGGATCTGATGGCTGCCCTGCGCTTTGCCGCGCAGCCGCTGGACGATCTCAATCTGGCCAATCTGCTTGTTTCCCCGCTGATCGGGTGGAGCCAGCAGGATTTGCTGGATCATGGCTGGCGTGAAGATGGCCGAGTGCGGCTTTGGGCCCATCTGCGGGCATCGTCCGATCCCTTTGTGCGGGCCACGCTGGCGCAGTTGGGGGAATTGCTGGCGCGCGCGGATTACGAGCCGCCACAGGCTCTGCTGCACTGGATTCTCGTCGGCTCCTGGCAGGGGCGCCGCAAGCTGGTCGCTCGGCTCGGGCGCGAGGCGAACGATCCGATCGATGAATTGCTCAATGCCGCTTTCGCTTATGCCAGCGCGCTCACCCCCAGTTTGCAGGGCTTCATCCAGTGGTTCGATGCAGGCGAGGGGGAACTGAAGCGGGAGGCTGGGGCAAGCAGCGATCTGGTGCGGGTGATGACAGTGCATGGCTCGAAGGGGCTTCAGGCACCGATCGTCATTCTCGCAGACGCGGCAGGAAATCCCGATACCTCCCCGCCGCGCGGGCTGGAACTCGAAGAAATCCTGCCGGGCGGAGCCGGGCGAAGCGTACCTTTGCCCGGCCTTTCCGGTGACGAGAAAGTGGGGCGTATCGCTGAGGCCGAAGCGGCGGTTGCCGCTGCTGAGCGGGAGGAACATTGGCGCCTGCTCTATGTGGCGATGACCCGTGCGGAAGAGGCTTTGTTCATCGGCGGGGCGCTTGGCAGCAGGGAGGATGAACCCGCGCCTGACAGCTGGCATGCCCAGCTTCGCCCGATCTTCACGGGGGAACCGATAGAAGATCGTGTGTGGGGGCAGCGCTGGGAAATAGGGGCCTTGCCGCCACCCGTTGCAGGCGGAAGCCGAGCAGTTTCCGGGGAGGCTCCCTTCGCCTTGCCGGAATGGGCCGTGCGGCCCGTAGGGCCGGAACCGCGCCCGCCACGCCCGCTCGCCCCGTCTTCGCTGGGTGAGGATACTGCGCCCATGCCGCCTATGCCGCCCGGAACGATGGAGGCGGCCGCTCGGCGGGGCACGCTTATCCACGCCCTGCTGGAACGGCTGCCTGAGCTTGAACAGGATGCTCGTGCAGCGGCGGCCCGCCAGTGGCTCGCACGCCGGGCCGCCGATCTTGATGAAGGGGCCTGCGAGGAAATGGCACGAGCGGCTCTGGCGGTGCTGGATGCGCCCGACTGGGCCGAGATATTCTCCCCCTCCGCGCTTGCCGAAGTCCCGCTGGCGGCCACGGTAGAAGGTAGGGTGATCGCCGGTACAGCGGACCGTTTGCTGGTCACTGCCAGCCGGGTGATGGTGGTGGATTTCAAGACAGCTGCCCGTCCGCCCAGATCGCTCACGCAAATACCGATAGCTACATTGCGCCAGATGGCAGCCTATGTTGCGGCGCTGGAGGCAATCTATCCGGGGCGGGAAGTGGAGGCGGCGGTTCTCTATACTCAGACGCCGGAACTGTTCGCCTTGCCCGCTGCTTTGCTGGCAGAGCACAAAGCGCACTTGTCCCCAGCGCAGTAATCCTTTCACCCTCGGCCCGTTGCCTTCGGGGCGAGCCTGCCTAAATTGCAGATCAACGACGTTTCAGGAGAATCCCGATGGCTACCAAGGCCGTGACCGACGCCAGCTTTGCCGATGATGTGATCAATTCCGACAAGCCCGTTCTGGTCGATTTCTGGGCTGACTGGTGCGGCCCCTGCAAGATGATTGCCCCCGCGCTGGAAGAAATCAGCGAGGAACTGGGCGAACAGGTGACCATCGCGAAGGTGGACATCATGGAGAATACCGAAACGGCCAGCGCCTTCGGCGTTCAGTCGATCCCCCTGATGGTTCTGTTCAAGGGTGGCCAGCCCGTGGCTCACAAGCTCGGCGCCGCACCCAAGAGCCAGATCAAGAGCTGGATCGAAAGCGTTCTGTGATATGAAACGACCGGGCGCCCACAGGTGCCCGGTTGTATTCATTTGCGGGTGTTAATCACGCCAATAGTCATGGTGCAGCATCCCATCGAACCCGCCCTTTCTTGAGGCAGCACGGCTTGAAAGCTGAAGCCTTTGGAGGAAAATGCGAGGGAGGTTGGCAGTCGAACGGGGCGCAAGTCAGCGTTCTTCTCCGCCCCGCCAGAAAACACTGTCCTACATGCCCCCGAATGGCATTTATCCTGCTCGATGGACAGATTCGCCTCCACCTCGCTTCCTTGTGCATTTCCTGCCGACGTAGGTCCGACCGACGTTCCGGCCGAAGTCGGTTCGGTTTGCGGGAAGGCGAAACGGCTGCACGAAAAGCCGAAATGGAAGGCGACAGTTCCGCTGGGGCAGATTGCTCGAAAACGGCTCGAAACCGTGCCGTACGAGAGTGACACGCTGCGTAACGGACTGGGGGTTTTTCCGTCTGGAAAGGTGACAGATCGAGGCCTAGCTTCCCAGCGCGGAGAGTTGCCGGGCCAGTCCATCCCACAGCGCAGGACTCGCCGCGCACAGCAGGCCTTTGCGGCCATCGTCAACACGATAGGCCGAACCGTCGGGCCGCGCGGCCTTTCCTCCCGCCTCGTTGAGGAACAAGGCTCCCGCAGCGTGATCCCACGCGAGGGTTCGCTCGAAGACGGCGATGTCGTTCTCCCCAAGCGCGAGCCGGGGATATTGCTCTGCCGCGCAATAGGGCACATCGACACAGCGATAATGCGGCGCGACCTGATTGAGGATCGCTTCCCGCCGGGCCGGGTCCATGAATATCAGCGAAATCGCAGCTATCGGGAGCGTCTCCCCGCTGGGACGGGCCGCGATTTTCTGGCCGCTCACAAAAGCGCCTTTTCCGCGATGCGCGATGCAGATGCGGTCGGTCAGGACGTCATAGATCCAGCCCGTATGGCATTCGCCGCCTTCCGCCAGCGCCAGCAAAATGCCGAAGGGCGGCTTGCCCTTGGCAAAGTTGCGCGTACCGTCCAGCGGGTCGACGATCCAGCACGGGCCGGAAAGCCGGTCCATCACGGAAGGATCGGCATGGGCCGCTTCCTCCCCCACGATGGCCAGCCCGGGAATGATCTTTGCCAGCCCTTCGGCCAGCATTTCCTCAGACAGGTGATCCGCTACGGTGACGACATCGTCCGCCGCCTTCGCCGTTACCTGATGGTCGGCGAGCGTCTGATAATGCGGCAGGATCGCCTGGCGGGCTACATCGCGCAGCAGGGAAAGGACGGCATCGTGCAAGCCGTCCGGGCTCACGAACGATAGTCCGCGTTGATCGCGATGTAGCCGTGGGTCAGGTCGCAGGTCCAGACGGTGGCGCGGCCATCCCCAAGCCCGATGTCGACGAACACGTCGATCTCGCGGCCCCTGAGGTGCTCGGCCACCGGGGCCTCGTCATAATCGGCGAGAGGTTGCCCATCCTTCGCGGCCCACACGCCGCCAAAGCCGATGGACAGTTTATCGCGGTCGGCCGGCTCGCCTGCCTTGCCCACTGCCATGACAACGCGGCCCCAATTGGCATCTTCGCCTGCGATTGCCGTCTTGATCAGCGGGGAATTTGCGATTGCGAGGCCGATCTTGCGCGCGCTTTCATCCGAAACCGCGCCGGTCACGTCCACCGTGATGAACTTCTGGGCCCCTTCGCCATCGCGCACCACGAGGTGGGACAGCTGGCGACAAATATCGAGCAGCGCGGCGGAGAAGGCATCGGCGCCCGAACTGTCCGCATCGGTCAGCGGATCGTTGTCCGCCATGCCGGTGGCGAAGGCCAGCACTGTGTCGCTGGTGGAGGTGTCGCTATCCACGGTGATGCAGGAGAAGGTCTGCAGATTGGCTGCCGACAGGGCCTGCTGCAGGAATGCGGGCGAAACCGCGGCATCGGTAAAGATATAGCCCAGCATCGTCGCCATGTCGGGCGCGATCATGCCGCTGCCCTTGATGATCGCGGCCAGGGTCACCGTCTTTCCGCCGATCACCGCCTGCGTCATCGCGCCCTTGGGGAAGGTATCCGTGGTGGAAATGGTTTTGGCCGCGTCTTCCCAACCGCAGGGTTCCGCTTGCAGAACCGCCTCGACCCCGGCGCGCGCCTTGTCCTTGGGCAGGGGCACGCCGATTACGCCGGTGGAACTGACGAACACTTCGGAAGGCGCACAGCCGAGATGGGTGGCGACCTGCCCCATGATCTGCTCCACCGCCTCGCGTCCGCGATAGCCGGTAAAGGCATTGGAATTGCCTGCATTGACCACCAGCGCGCGGGCTTTCCCGGCCTTGACCTGCTCGCGGCCCAGTTCCACTTCGGAAGAACAGCAGACGTTCTTGGTGAACACGCCAGCTACGACAGTACCTTCCGCCAGCTCCGCGTAAGTGAGATCGCAGCGGCCCCAATCCTTGTAGCCAGCGCGCGCGACACGCATGGTCACACCTGCGATCCGGGGCATGTCGGGGAAGGGCTTTGCGAGGGGCGAGATTTCGAGTTCCATGAGGGCCGCCATTAGGTCCGACGCCGGTTGCGGGCAAGGGGCGAGCGCAGCCGGCAAGCGGCTGCATCGATTTGTGTCGCCGCCACTACTGGACGCGCGGCAAAGTCGCGACTATCTTGCGACCGATGCTCAAGCGCATTCTGACCTTGTTTGCGATCCTTACCGGGCTTGCCGCCGTGGCAGCGCCTGCACAGGCGCGCGCGATTGCGCTTGATGGGCTGGAGCTCCACGCTGCAGGCGAAAGTGTCGTCAAATGCGCGGACAAGGCTGCCACCCAGCAGATCGTTCAGGTCGAGCGCATTGGCGATCGAAGGCCGCAAATGCCGGGCTGCCGTCCGGCCGTTGTCACGATTGTGATCCCCACGGTTCAGCTGCAGGCTGACCGCGCGCACGAATAGCGCCAGCTTTCCGATAGATTGAAGCCCCGGGCCGCGGCGTTATGCGCATGTGCGGCCCAGTTCCATCCGGTATGCCCGGATTCCCGATAAAGCACAGGATTTTCCCATGATCGGCGCCATTGCCAAGGCCATATTCGGCTCGTCCAACGACCGTTACGTCAAATCGCTCGACAAGATCGTCCGCCAGATCAACGCGCTCGAACCGCAGCTTGAGGCGTTTTCCGACGAGGAATTGCAGGCGCAGACCGCCAAGTTCCGCCAGATGCTGGCCAATGGCCAGACGCTGGACGACATCATGCCCGAAGCTTTCGCCACGGTGCGCGAAGCTTCCAAGCGCGTGCTGGGCATGCGCCATTTCGATGTGCAGATGATCGGCGGCATGGTGCTGCATCGCGGTGAGATCGCAGAAATGCGCACGGGCGAGGGCAAGACGCTGGTGGCCACGCTGGCGACCTATCTCAACGCTATCGAGGGCAAGGGCGTCCACGTCGTTACGGTGAACGACTATCTCGCCCGCCGTGACGCCGAATGGATGGGGCAACTCCATCAGTGGCTGGGCCTGTCCGTGGGCGTGATCGTTCCCAATATCGGGGAATATCAGCGCCGCGAGGCCTATGCCTGTGACATCACTTACGGCACGAATAACGAATTCGGCTTCGATTACCTGCGCGACAATATGAAGCACGAGCGCAGCCAGATGGTGCAGCGCGCCTTCAACTACGCCATCGTTGACGAGGTGGACTCGATCCTGATCGACGAGGCCCGCACCCCGCTGATCATTTCTGGCCCCACCGAAGACAAGTCGGAACTCTATGTCTCGATTGACCAGGTGGTGAAGACCATTCCGGCGGAATGGTATGATGTTGACGAAAAGGCCCGCAACGTCTCGCTGACCGAAGACGGCGTGGAAGAGGTGGAGAAGCTGCTCGTGTCGTCCGGGCTGCTTGCCACCGACAATCTCTACGATGTCGAGAACACGCAGGTGGTCCACCATCTCGACCAGGCGCTGAAGGCCAACATCATCTTCAAGCGCGACATTGACTACATCGTTAAGGACAACAAGGTTGTCATCATCGACGAGTTCACTGGCCGCATGATGGATGGTCGCCGCTGGTCGAACGGCTTGCATCAGGCCGTGGAAGCCAAGGAAGGCGTGAAGATCGAGCCCGAGAACCAGACGATGGCCTCGATCACCTTCCAGAACTATTTCCGCATGTATCCCAAGCTTTCCGGCATGACCGGTACGGCTGCGACGGAAGCGGCGGAATTCTACGATATCTACAAGCTCAATGTCGTCGAAATCCCCACCAACGTGCCGGTGCAGCGGATCGACGAGGAAGACGAGTTCTACAAGAACACCAATGACAAGTTCCAGGCGATCGCCAAGCTGATCCGCGAAAAGAACGAGATTGGCCAGCCCGTGCTGGTCGGCACTGTGTCTATCGAGAAGTCAGAGCTTCTGTCGGACTTCCTGCGCAAGGAAGGCGTGGCGCATAATGTGCTGAACGCCCGCTTCCACGAGAGCGAAGCCCATATCGTTGCCCAGGCCGGCCGGCTCGGCGCGGTGACCATTGCCACCAACATGGCTGGCCGCGGTACCGATATTCAGCTGGGCGGCAACCTGGAGTTCCGGGCGGAAGACGAGCTGAAGGATATGCCTGAAGGCCCCGAGCGCGATGCCGCGCTCGTGCGGATCAAGCAGGAGATCGCCGCCGAGAAGAAGCAGGTTCTCGATGCTGGCGGGCTTTGCGTCATCGGCACGGAACGGCATGAAAGCCGCCGTATCGACAACCAGCTGCGCGGCCGTTCCGGCCGTCAGGGCGACCCCGGCCTTTCCAAGTTCTACCTGTGCCTTGAAGACGATCTGCTGCGCATTTTCGGCCCCGATACTTTGTTTGCCCGCATGATGAATTCGAACCTCGCCGATGGTGAGGCTATCGGGTCCAAGTGGCTTTCAAAGGCGATCGAGACGGCACAGAAGAAGGTCGAGGCGCGCAATTATGACGTGCGCAAGCAGGTGGTCGAATATGACAACGTCATGAATGACCAGCGCAAGGTGATCTACGAACAGCGCGCCGAGATCATGGATAGCGAGGCGGTTGACGATGTCGTGGTGGATATGCGCCACGAGACAGTCAACGCATTGGTGGCCGAGGCATGCCCTGCGGGTTCCTATCCGGAGCAGTGGAATATTGCCGGGCTGAAGGAACGCATTGCCGATGTGCTGGCACTGGAAGCTCCGCTGGATGACTGGATGCAGGAAGATGCGCTGGAGCCTGAACTGATCGAGCAGCGGCTCGTCGAGCTGGCCGATGCGCATATGGAAGGGAAGGTCGCTTCCTCGGACGCATCGATCTGGCGGCAGGTCGAAAAGCAGGTCCTGCTCGACCGTCTGGATTTCCATTGGAAGGAACACCTCGCCACGCTCGACGCCCTGCGTCAGGTCGTGTTCCTGCGTGCCTATGCGCAGAAGCAGCCGATCAACGAATATAAGCAGGAAGCCTTCGGCCTGTTCGAACGCATGCTGGAAACGATCCGTGAGGATGTGACCCGCATTCTGATGACCAGCGAATTGCGGATCGCTCCGCCGGAACCTGTCTCGGAACTGCCTGAACTGCCTTCCTTCCTCACCGGCCATATCGACCCCTTCACCGGGATGGATGACAGCAATGACGGTGATGGGTCCGCCGGGCAGGAGGAGATGTTCGGCTCGCTTGCCGGGTCGCCGCAAATGGCGCCCGCCCCCGGTGCGGTTCTGGGCGACCCCTATCGCGAGATGAATGTCAGCCGGAATGCGCCTTGCCCCTGCGGCTCGGGCAAGAAGTACAAGCATTGCCACGGGTCGATCGCCTGATCGAGCTGGGCAAGGCGATTATCTCCGGCTTGCTGCAATTGTAACACCTGTTATGGTTCCTCCTCTCGGGAGAGGAGGAACCATGCAGATACAAAAAATCGATCTGCCGCGTTGCAAGGTCGGCGAAGGCCCCGTCTGGGACGTGGCCGAACAGGCGCTCTATTATATCGACATCGTGGACCGGAAGGTCTTCCGGTGGGACCCGGCGACGGGCGAACACACCACCTGGGAAGTGCCGGACATGATCGGCTCGATGGCTCTGCGCGGGCGCGGAACCAAGCCGGAGGGCGCCATTGTGGCGCTCGTCACCGGCATTCATTACCTTGATTTCGCCAGCGGGGAGGTTTCTCCCTTTGCCCTGATGGACCCGCCCAATCCGGCGTTGCAACTGGCCGATGGGAAAGTGGACAGGCGCGGGCGGTTCGTCTTCGGGACTAGCCATCGAACGATGAAGGAGCCGCTGGGCGGGCTCTGGTCGCTGGGAACCGATGGCAAGCTCACCCAGATCGACGATGACATCCATCTCGGTAACGGCCCGTGCTGGTCGCCCGATGACCGGATTCTCTACCATGCCGACAGCCTGCGCCACATGATCTATGCCTATGATTACGACATAGAAACCGGAGCGGTGAGCGGCAGGCGCGAGTTCTTCGATACATCCGCCTATGGCCCGATTCCCGATGGCGCGACCGTGGATACGGACGGCAACATCTGGGTGGCGATCTGCGAGGGCGGGGTGGTTCTGTGCCTCTCGCCTGAAGGGCAGGTACTGAGGGAAGTGAAATTCCCCACCAACATTCCCGCCAGTTGCATGTTCATGGGGCCGGATCTGGACCGGATGTTCGTTCCCACCATCGATCCGTCCTGCATCGGCAAGCCGTCAGAACCCGATGACGGGCTGATCTTCATGATCGAAGGGCTCGGCGTAACCGGCATTCCTGAACCGCGCTACGGCGGCTGACAGAGGCATTCACACATGATTGACCGGCGTATGTTCCCGCTGATGTTCGCGGTGTTCATCAACATTGCGGGCTTCAGCCTGATCCTTCCGCTATTGCCCTTCTATGGCCCGCTTTTCGGAGCAGGCCCGTTTGAAGTGGCGCTGCTTTTTGCGGCCTACAGCCTCGGCAATGTGTTTGGCGAAATCTATTGGGGCCGCCAGTCCGACAAATGGGGCAGGCGGGCGGTGCTGGTGCTGACCACCGCCGGCGCTGCCGTGACCTATGTGGCCTTCGCCTTTGCGCCAGTGCTGTGGCTTGCCATCGCCATTCGCGTGGTGAACGGATTCTTCGGCGGCACACTGAGCGTAGCGCAGGGCTTCCTGGCCGATGCCTCTCCGCCGGAGCAGCGGGCAAAGGCAATGGGCCTCTTCGGATCGGCCTTCAGCCTTGGCTTTGCCTTCGGTCCGGTGATTGGTGGGCTGTTTGCGGGGGCGGGGACGTCGCTTGCAGATTTCCGGGCGCCGATACTCGTCGCGGCAGGCCTTTCCGCGGTGGCGGCGATCTGGTCCATGCTGGTGCTACGAGATGTCAATCCGCCTGCCGGTAAAGCTCGCGCCTTGCCGAAATATAGCGAGGGCTTTGCCTATGTGGTGCAGAGCCCGCTGCTGTTCCGGCTGTTCGTGATTTCCTTCTTCGGCATCGCAGCCTTTGCCTCCAGCGAGGCAGTCTATGGTCTGTGGAGCGAGGCGAATTTTGGTTGGACGGCGCGCGATCTGGGCTTTGCCTTTATTGCCATCGGCCTGGGCGGCCTTGTAGTGCAATTGTTCCTGCTACACCCGCTGGTCACGCGCTTTGGGGAAGGGCGGGTCATTACCGCAGGCCTCCTGATCATCGCGCTATCCATGCTGTTGCAGCCGATCCTGCGGGACCCCTATGTTGCCGTCGCCCTGATGGGGATGTTGATGATGGGGCATAGTCTGGCCTTTCCGACTGCCGGTGCGCTCACATCGCGAACGGCACCCGTTGAGCGTCAAGGTAGCGTGATGGGGCTGATTATGGCCTCCAACGCCTTCTCACGCATCGTTGCACCGCCTGCTTTCGGCCTGATCTACGAGACGGCCGGGCATGATATTCCGTGGTTCGCCGGTGCGGCCATGATCGTGCTTTTCGCGGTTCCCTTTGCGCTCCAGCTTGTGGGCCTTACAAAGAAGCGTGCTGCGGCAACGTAGGGGGCGGAACCAGCGGCTCCTCTCCCGCGTTTGCCAGACAGTGCTTATCAGGGAGAGAGCCGTGAAATCATCCATTCTTGCCGGTATCGCCGGTATAGCCCTTGTAATGGCGGCCGCGGGGCCGGCGCAGGCGGAAGTCAGCCCGGCTGTGGCCAGCGCGGTTGCCGATCAGGGAAGGCCGGCGGCCGACACAGCGCGCGATGGCGCCCGCAAGCCGGGTGAGATCGTCAGCTTCGCAGGGGTGAAGCCGGGCGACCTCGTGGCGGAGATCGCACCGGGCGGCGGCTATTACACGCGCATTCTGGCGAAGACCGTCGGGCCGCAAGGGCATGTCTATGCCATGATGCCCAGCTTCTTCGCCAGCCGGCCCGGTGGGCTGGATGCGATCAACAAGCTGGCTGCCGAATATGGCAATGTGACAGTCGTAGTGGCCGATTTCGCCGATTTCACGCTGGAAAAGCCGGTGGACCTCGTCTGGACTACCGAGAATTACCACGACATGGCCAACGGCAACGTCGCCGGGATCAACGGGTCCGTGTTCAAGGCCCTGAAGCCGGGCGGCATCTATTTCGTGGAGGACCATTCCGCGCCGGGCACGGGAACCAGCGTTACCCGCACGCTCCACCGAATCGATCCGGAAGCGGTGAAATCCGCCGTGACGGAAGCCGGGTTCAAGCTGGAGGCAGAATCGGATGTGCTGCACAATCCGAACGACAAGCACGATGTGGGAGTGAGCGATCCGGCGATCCGCGGAGAGACGGATAAGTTCGCCCTGCGTTTCCGTAAGCCGGGCTGAGCGGCACCGATAATCAGGACAAAAGAAAAGGGGCCGAAAGGCCCCTTTTTGCCACCTGGAAGGTAGTGGCTCCCCGAGTAGGATTCGAACCTACGGCCAAGTGATTAACAGTCACCTACTCTACCGCTGAGCTATCGGGGAGCAACCCTTCCGGGCAGGAGTGGGCCTATATTCAGGCCCGTTTGGTTTGGCAAGCGGCCAAAACAATTTTTATGCATTCTCCTGCTCAGACGATAAATTGTTCGGCCACAATGCGTTCATCGAGGCTGTGGCCGGGATCGAACAGCAGCGTGAGTTCCTTGTCCCGCGCGATCTCCAGATGGATTTCGGCAATGTCGCGCACTTCCTTGTGGTCCGCCACTGCGGCGACGGGGCGCTTGTCAGGATCGAGCACGCGAAAGCTGATCCGGCTGCGGTCAGGCAGCAGCGCACCGCGCCAGCGGCGGGGGCGGAACGGGCTGATGGGGGTGAG
>MKUB01000048.1 GCA_001898545.1 Sphingomonadales bacterium 63-6
CGGACGAGTTCATCGAGATCGAAGGGTTTCGGGAAATATTCGAACGCGCCGGTGTCGCTGGCGCGGACGGCCGTATCCAGGGTGTTCTGCGCGGAGAGGATTATAACCGGCATGTCCGGATAAGCTGCCCGTACTTCACCCAGCGTCTCAATGCCGTCACCATCGGTCAGCATGATATCGGTCAGCATCACATCATAGCGATTATGGGCAAGCAGGCGGTCACGCTCCGCAATGGAATCGCAGCGATCCACTGCAAACCCGTCATCCTGCAACGCCGCCGTGGTGACGAGCGCGATCGAGGTGTCGTCCTCGACCAGCAATGCGCGTCTGGCCATCCCCATTCCTTCCTATCGCGCGACCGGCAGATGGACCTTGAAGTGGGTCCATCCTTCCGTGTCGTCGCGTTCGTGGCTGATGCGGCCATCCATATCGCGCACCAGCTTGTTCACCAGAGCGAGACCAAGCCCCTGCCCATTCTTCTTTGACGAGACGAAAGGCTCGAAAATGTGGTCCCGCAGGGCCGGATCGATGCCCGAGCCATTGTCGCTCACCCGCACCTCGATCGGCAACTTCACCGGACGCCCGAGGCGCAGCGCCGTCAGTACCAGACCGGAAACGAAGCGTGTGCGGATCACGATCTGGGGATGTTCGGCGTTTCGGCAGGCGTCACGAGCGTTGGAAATGAGGTTGATCAGTACCTGAACCAGTGCGTCTTCGTTTCCGAGCACCTGCGGCAATGACGGATCAAATTCCTCGCGAATTTCAACATCATTATCACCTTGTGCCTCAAACACATTGATTGCACGACGAATTACTTCGTGGAGATTGCATGGCGCGACCGGTTCAGGCTGTTCCCGTCCCAGCGATTGCATTCGGTCGACCAGCTTGGCGATGCGGTCCACCTCATCGGCGATTAGCTGGGTCAGCGCTTTGTCCCCGTCCGACAGCTTGCGCCCGAGCAATTGGGCTGCCCCGCGAATGGCGGAGAGGGGATTTTTAATCTCATGGGCAAGAATGGCAGGCGCGCGCAAAGGCGGCTCATCCCCTTCCCCCAAGGTTTCGGTTGCACGGACGTCGTTCATCGCCAGCATTTGCCAGCCGGGATGATCGATTACTGGTGAAAGGATCAGATCCAGCTTATGTTCAGCATTGCCAATGCGGGTCTTCACCGAAAGCGCGGAAATCTGGGAATCTCCCCGCTCCAACCATTCATAGAATCGGGCTTCCTCGAACTGTGCCAGGTCTTCCAGCCTGCGTCCGATAAGCCGCTTGGCCCCAATACCGATAAGTTGTTCGGCCGCCGGGTTCGCTCCCTTGATGACCAGCCCCGGCCCCAGCAGCAGGACAGCGCTGGAAAGGCTGGCCAGCTGTTCCGAAGGCTGCGGAACATCGCTCACGCGGCGCGCAGTCCTTCGGCTTCGGCAAGGAAGGGTTCGTAAAAGCGGGCCAGTTCGCTCAGCACCTGATCGGCATCGTCAATGAAGTTGACGAAGTTGCGGAAATCGGCCGAACCATGCAGCCCCTTGGTGTACCAGCCAAGATGCTTGCGGGCGATTTTAACGCCGGTGTCCCTGCCATAGTGGTCGAGCATCGCATTATAATGCTCTATAATCACGGCATATTGCTCCGCAATGCCCGGTGTTGAGACTTTCTCGCCGGTTTGCAGCCAGTGCATAACCTGCCCCAGCAACCAGGGCTTGCCATAGGCACCGCGCCCGATCATCACACCATCCGCGCCGCTTTGCTCCAGCGCGGTACCTGCATCCTCCTCGCAGCAGATATCGCCATTCACGATGACAGGGAGCGAGACGGCTTCCTTCACCTTGCGAATGAAAGCCCAGTCAGCTTCGCCCTTATACATCTGATTGCGTGTGCGGCCGTGGACAGTGATCATCTTAGCACCGAGATCCTCGGCAATATGCGCGAGTTCCGGTGCGTTCAGGCTCGTATGATCCCAGCCCATGCGCATCTTCACTGTAACCGGCACGGAAACGGCTTTCACCGTTGCCTCGATCAACTGGGCGGCTAAGGGCAGATCGCGCATCAGGGCACTGCCGGCATCGCCATTCACAACTTTTTTGACCGGGCAGCCCATATTGATGTCGATGATAGCGGCCCCACGATCCTCATTCAGCTTAGCCGCCTCGCCCATTTCTGCTGGCGTGCAACCGACGAGCTGCATGGAAACCGGCTCTTCCACCGGATGCCAGGCGGCCTTCTGCAGCGATTGGCGTGTTTCGCGGATCATTGCCGGGCTGGCAATCATCTCTGTGACGTTAAGCCCTGAACCATAGCGGCGCACCAGCGTGCGGAACGGCATATCCGTCACGCCCGTCATCGGCGCGAGGACGACCGGAACATCGATCGTCACGGGGCCGATCTGGATCGGGCTTAGCCGGGGAGTATGGGTCGGAAGGGTCATGCTACGCCAATGTGCCTAAAAAACAGGCAGCGCATAGTGGATTGCGGTACGCCCTGCAAGCAGCTACCCGCCCGGCCATGGTCGAGGCCAATCCCCTTCCCACTTTTGCCGCCGTGATCGTTGCCGCTGGAAAGGGTCTCCGTGCCGGTCAACCGCTGCCGAAGCAATTTGCGCCGTGGCGCGGCAAGGCAGTTTTGCGGCATTCGGCAGAAGCACTCGCGGCGGCCGGTGCGAACCCGATCCTTATCGCCATTCCCAACGGCGCGGATGAGATCGCAGGCCAGCTGCTCGCTGGGATTGAAGGCATTCGCTTGGTCACCGGTGCCGATACGCGGCAAGGTTCCGTTCGCACGGCGCTGGAGGAACTCGAAAGTTCAGCCCCGCAATTCGTGCTGATCCACGATGCAGCTCGCCCCGATCTGCCCGAGATAGTGATCGAGCGTCTCCTGCTGGCATTGCAGAGCCATCCCGGCGCCATTCCCGTTCTCCCGGTGGTGGACAGCCTCGCGGTCGAGGAAGATGGATTGATGGCAGGCAGCGCCCCACGTGAAGCCCTTCGGAGGGTACAGACCCCTCAGGCGTTCCGATATGCCGACATTCTTACCGCCCATCGCAGCTGGAGCGGTGCGGCGGAGGCTGGGGACGATGCACAGGTGCTTCGTGCCGCCGGAATGGCTGTGGAACTCGTCCCGGGTGACGAGGCGTTGCGCAAACTTACTTTCGCGGAGGATTTCATGGACGACCTGCCCTCGATGCGCATTGGCACCGGTTATGACGTCCATCGCCTTGCCGAGGGAGAGGAGCTTTGGTTGTGCGGTGTCCAGATCGAACATTCGATGGGGCTTGCCGGGCATAGCGATGCCGATGTGGCGATCCATGCCGCAGTTGATGCAATCCTCGGTGCGGTGGCGCTGGGCGATATCGGCCAGCACTTTCCGCCGAGCGATCCGCAGTGGCGGGGGGCGTCGTCAGACCGTTTCCTGGCCCATGCGCTTCATCTTGCCGCCGAAGCCGGGTATCGCCTCGGCAATCTAGACATCACGATCATCTGCGAAGCCCCCAAGATCGGACCCCATCGCGATCAAATGCGGCAGAAACTTGCCGAGATCGCAGGCGTTAACATTGGATGCATCAGCGTGAAGGCAACCACTACGGAGCGGCTCGGCTTTACCGGGCGTCGGGAAGGCATCGCCGCGCAGGCCGCAGCCTGTATGATCAGGCAAGCCCGATAGGAGCATTTCCATGACACGGTTTCGCGCCGCTTTCGCAGCACTTTCGCTTTGTGCCATCACGCAGGCTTCGGTCGCTCAGGCTGCGGATAGTCGCCCTTGCGTAACGGGTGCAGAAGCGGCGGCTTTGTTCGTTTATGTCGTGCCGTCGACCATTCAGGCCGTGGGCAATAGCTGCGAGGGACGGCTACGCCCCGATGGCTTCATGGCGACTGGAAGCCGCACTCTCTCCGCCCGCTATGCCGCGCTTCAGGACGAGAGCTGGCCGCGTGCAAAACGAGCGGCCCTCGCCCTCTTCAGTATGGCCAATGGCAAAGCGCAGGCCAGCTCCGCGCAAACGATGGGAATGGACCCGGCGAAGATCTTTGAAAACCTGCCGGACAATGTCGCTCGCCCGCTGGGCGATGCGCTGATCATGCAAAAGGTTTCCGAGCAAGTGAAGCCAGAGAAATGCGGTGAGATTGAACTGGTATTGAGCGCCATGTCTCCCATTGAACCGCGCCACGCTGGGGCCCTGTTGGGGGCAGTGGCCAATCTGGTGGGCATGGAAAACCTGAGCGTCTGCAAGGTGGATTGATCATGACCGAGACACTTCTTCCCCAATCGCTGGTCGATCTGGCCACTCGCGTGATCGAGGAAAACGCCATGGCCGGGCGGAGGGTTGCCGTTGCGGAAAGCTGCACCGGTGGGCTCGTTTCCGCCGCGCTGACAGAAATCCCCGGATCGTCCGCCGTGTTCGATCGCGGCTTCATCACTTATTCCAACGAAGCCAAGCAGGATATGCTGGGTGTTTCAGCAGATATCATTGACGCGGTCGGCGCCGTATCCATCGCTTGCGTCTATGCCATGGCGCAAGGCGCATTGGCGCGCAGTCAGGCGGATGTCGCGGTGGCCATCAGCGGTATCGCCGGGCCGGATGGCGGCTCAGACAAGAAGCCGGTGGGGACTGTTGTATTTGCCCGCGCCGTGCGCGGTTCAGATGAAAAGGACGCCGAGCAACGTATCTTCGAAGGGCAGGACCGCGCCGGTGTGCGCCGTCACGCTGCGCTGGTCGCGCTTGAACTGCTGCTGCCGTAAAGTTCCTTCGCCCGCGCCTCAAAGGCGGTGACCATCTTGTGAAAGGCCCGGTCGACATATTGCCCGGCCAGGGCCTCGAAGATGCGGTTCTTGAAGGTGAAATCCACCGCAAAACGGATTTCGCAACCGCCATCCGCCATAGGCGTGAACGTCCAGCGATTATCCAGATCGCGCATAGGCCCATCCACATAGATCACTTCGATGGAATTGGGCCGGTCTTTCAATACGCGCGAAGTGAACTTCTCCCGCAGCGCCTTGAAACCCACCAGCAGATCGGCGACCATTTCGGTTTCGCTGTCGGACTTCACCCGCACGCCCACGACCCAGGGCAGGAACTCCCCATAGCGCGCGACATCCGCCACCAGGTCGAACATCTGCTCGGCGCTGTAGGGCAGCCGCTTCGTTTCGCGGATCGAGGGCATCAGGCTTTTGCGGGTTTCGCCTTGGCGAGCTTTGCTTCACGCGCGGCCCGCATCTGGGCGAAATCGTCCCCGGCATGATAGCTGGAGCGGGTTAGCGGAGTTGCGGCGACCTGCAGGAAGCCCTTGGCCCGCGCAATCGCGCCATAGGCGCTGAAAATCTGGGGCGTGACGAATTCCTCGACCTTCGCGTGCTTCGGCGTGGGCTGCAAATACTGGCCCATGGTGATGAAATCGACATCCGCGCTGCGCATGTCGTCCATCACCTGATGGACCTCCAGCCGTTGCTCGCCCAGGCCGAGCATGATCCCGCTCTTGGTGAAGATCATGGGATCATGGCGCTTCACTTCCTCCAGCAACCGCAGCGAGGCGTAATAGCGCGCGCCGGGGCGAATGGTGGGATAGAGGCGCGGTACTGTTTCCAGATTGTGATTATACACGTCCGGTCCGGCGGCACAGATGGCCTCCACCGCTTCGCGCATCTTGCCCCGGAAATCCGGCGTGAGGATTTCGATAGTTGTGTTCGGCGTCGTACGACGAAGCGCCTCGATCACCTTGACGAACTGCCCCGCCCCACCATCCGGCAGATCGTCGCGATCGACCGATGTGATGACGATGTGTTCCAGCCCCATCTTGGCCGCGGCAACTGCAACGTTCTCCGGCTCCAGCGGATCCACCTTGCGCGGCATGCCGGTCTTCACATTGCAGAAGGCACAGGCCCGGGTGCAAACATCGCCCAGGATCATCACCGTGGCGTGCTTCTTAGTCCAGCACTCACCGATGTTGGGACAGGCCGCTTCCTCGCAAACGGTATTGAGCCCCAGGGTGCGCATGAGATCGCGCGTTTCCTGATAGCCCTTGCTGACGGGGGCCTTCACCCTGATCCAGTCTGGTTTGCGGGGGCGTTCCTGCTTCGGCGCGGAGGAGAGGTCATTCATGGGGCCCATCTAGGCCCGAGGGTTGCATGCCGCAAGCGTAGGCGGCATGGCAAATTCATGACTGCGCCTGATTCCCCTGAACTCGATACTCTCATCGCGGGCTATCGCCGTTTTCGTGAGGGCCGCTGGCACCCGCAGCATGAGCGCTGGGCAACTTTGCGCGAAGGGCAAAGCCCGAAGGTGATGATCATCGCCTGTTCGGATAGCCGGGTCGATCCGGCACAGGTCTTCGATGTCGATCCGGGCGAGGTTTTCGTGGTGCGCAATGTTGCTGCCATGGTCCCGCCATTTGAAACCACTCCAGGCCATCACGGCGTGTCTGCTGCACTGGAATTTGCGGTCCAGGTGCTCAAGGTGCGCGAAATTCTGGTTATGGGGCACGGAATGTGCGGCGGCTGCAAGGCCGCCCTCACCCAGGAGCTGCATGGAACGGAGCCCGGTCAGGGCGGCTTCATTGCCGACTGGATCGCCATGCTCGATCATGTGCGCGAACCTATCGTTCGCGAACATGGGACTGCGGGTCGCGCGGCGGAACGCGCGATGGAACAGGCCGGCGTCAAGGTCAGTCTCGCCAATCTGCGCACTTTTCCTTGCGTCCAGCACAAGGAAGCGAAGGGCGATCTGGTGCTTCGCGGCGGGTTCTTCGCCATTTCGGACGGCGTCCTGCATTTGCTCGACGAGGAAAGCGGCGAATTTCATCCTGTTGCCTGATCTTCCAGGCGACTTGCATCACCCAGCTACCGCTGCGACAAGCAGCCCATGGCAGACGCACCCCTCAAGAATATCGCCCTTCTGATCGACGCAGATAATGCCAGCCACCATGGGATCGATCCGGTCCTGACTGCGCTGGCGGAACTTGGGCAGGTCAATATTCGGCGCGCCTATGGCAATTGGGCCAAGCCGGCCTTGTCCAACTGGAACAAGATCACCCACCGTTACGGGATCAGCCCCCATCAGCAGTTCGACCTGACCAAGGGCAAGAACGCCACCGACATGGCGATGACGATCGATGCCATGGACCTGCTCTATGCAGGCAAGGTCGACGGTTTCGGCATCATGAGTTCGGACAGTGATTTCACACCGCTAGTAACCCGACTGCGCCAAGATGGCCTAATCGTCTACGGTTTCGGCAGCGAGAAGGCGCCAGAAGCGTTCAAAACGGCATGTACGCGCTATATCGAGGTCGATCAGCTCATCCGCACGACCGCTGCCGAAGAGGGCAAGCCAGCGAGCAGCGCGGTTGCCATCGACAAGGATGTAATCGATCTGTTGGGCGATGCGTGGAAGGCGGCAAATCGGGATGAAGAAGGCTTTGCACGCCTACAGGAAGTTGGCCAGATTGCCGGCAACCGCTCCAGCTTCGATGTCCGCAACTACGGTTTCAAGCGGCTTTCCGAACTGTTCCGCACTATCGACAATTTCGAGCTTAAGCGCCGGGACGACGGCCAGCTTTATGTGAAGCGGATGCGCTGACCTGCCTAAAAGGAACGGCGCGGGAAGGAAGCCCTCCCCGCGCCGCTTTGAAATCCGTTAGGGATCGTTGCTTCAGCCGGCCGTAGCAGCCTTGGTGTCAAGCCAGGCGAGCCAGAGCGTAGCAATGGGCGCGCGCGAACCGGTGACCTTGGCGAAATTCGCGCGGGCATCGGCGAACTTGCCCTGATCCGCCTGAGCAATCGCCAGACGCATCAGCACGCGGTTATTGTCCACGCCGCCCTTGGTTAGAGCGAGCTGATAGAGCCGCTCGGCATCGGCAAATGCACCGAAGGACTGATAGACCTCACCTGCATCGCGTGCGGTTTCACCCTTGGGGTCCTTTTCGGCATCAGCCGCGATGGTTGCGGCGCTCTTGCGTTCCGCATCGGCACGGCTGTTGGCCAGTTCCAGCGACTTCTGCGTGTAGCTCACCAGTTGGTCCGACATACCGGCAGGCGCATTCGCTGCGCTGGTAGCCAGAAGCCCGCGCTTCACACCATCATTGATTACCGGCACCACCTCGTTCGGCAGACTGCGGGGGTCGGCAGCATCAATATAGCCGACAAAATCGGCCGCGCTCAGCAGCGAACCGGTACGGCTCATCAGGCGATACAGGTCGAGCTTTTCCTGCAGGTCGTATTCGTGGCTGCGCATCAGCTGCGCGATGCTGGCCTGCCACGATTGCGGTGTTTTCCCCAGCTTGGCATAGAGCCCGCCCCAGCTGGCCACGCGGGCCGTGTCGCGCAGTTCCAGCGAATGGTTCAAGCCGCTGCCAGCCCATGCCAGCGGCACTTCCTGCCCGGCGGCGATACGGGCGTCGATCACCTTGCGGAGATAATCGAGCCCTTCGGCAACGCGATTGGCGCGGAAGAAACATTCGGCGGCATAGACCGCACCATTGGTTTCACCAGCCTGATACGCCGATTCGAATGCGACCTGCGCATCGTTGAAACGGTTGTGATCGAAGTAGAGCTGGCCAAGTTCGAACCATGACGGAGCAACCTTTTCGGGCTTCAGCGCTCCACTGGCGATCTTGGTCTTGATACCCTGAGCCGAAAGATCGACATCGCCGGTGAAGCTGCCCAGGAACGCCTGGAACTCGCCGACCATGTATTTTTCGTCAGCACCCTCGGCTTGCCCGGCCAAGGCCTGTAGCGCAGCGCGTTCCGCAGTGGTTTTGCTTTGCAGCACCTTTCCAACCTGCTGGTATTCCGCTTCGGCGGCAGTGATGTCAGCAGCAGCCTTGGCGGCCGCCAGTTTCTTGCTGGCGGCGACGAGGTTGTTCAGGTCAGCCGCAATTGCAGGATTCGACCGGGCCGCGTTGAGCTGATCCGATACGGGCTGCGCGGCCTTGGCGAACTTCTTGGAATATTGCGGCGCATCCGACTGGGCATGAGCGGGTGCGGCAAGGCCGACAATGCTCACTGCCGTACCGCCAAGGGTGGCGAACGCCAGTGCAAAGCTGGAAACGAAGCCCTTGCTGATGCTCATGCGATTGGAGCTGCGCGCGGGGTGGAACACACGAAACATCAATCTTTCTCTCCTGACAGGGGAAAATTCGGCGAGGACATTCCCCGCTTTAATGGCGCTTGGCGCTACTGCCGCGTTGCTTTCCATAATGCAATGCGCAGCTACTTGGCCTGCGGTGAACCGGGTTTGAACGCATGATCGGTGGAACGGGTTCCGATGTGTGGATAAAACGCCCGTTAGAGGCGGATCGGAGCCCCTTTTGCTGGCGAATTTTGCGGCATTGTCCTAGTGCCTTCGGGAAGCAACCCAAAATCATAACAACGAGTGTAGAACGCAGTTGAGCGACACCACCGATATCATTGAGCCGGGTATGCCGGCCGAGGAATTCCCCCGCGTCGACATCGTCGATGAGATGAAGACGAGCTATCTCGATTACGCGATGAGCGTGATCGTCAGCCGCGCTTTGCCCGATGTACGCGACGGCCTGAAGCCCGTTCACCGCCGCATCCTCTATGCCGCCCAAGAGGGCGGCTATGTGGCTGGGCGGCCCTATCGCAAGTCGGCCAACATCGTTGGCGACGTGATGGGTAAATATCACCCGCATGGCGACAGCGCGATCTATGATGCACTCGCCCGCATGGTGCAGCCCTGGTCCCTGCGCGTTCCCCTGATCGATGGTCAGGGTAATTTCGGTTCGATGGACCCGGATCCGCCGGCGGCGATGCGTTACACGGAATCCCGCTTGGCCAGAGTGGCCAATGCGCTGCTGGACGATCTCGACAAGGATACGGTCGATTTCATCCCGAATTATGACGCATCGCGCAACGAACCCACTGTCCTGCCTGCCCGCTTCCCGAACATGCTGGTCAATGGCGCTGGCGGTATCGCGGTGGGCATGGCCACGAATATCCCGCCCCACAATCTGGGCGAAGTGATCGATGGCTGCCTGGCCTTTATCGAGAACCCCCTGATTTCGAGCGAGGAACTGTTCGAGATCATTCCGGGGCCGGATTTCCCGACTTCTCCGCTGATCTTGGGCTCCGCCGGTTCGCGCGCGGCTTACACAACGGGGCGCGGCTCGATTCTCATGCGCTGCCGCCATGTGATCGAGGAAGGCCGGGGCGACCGTCGCTCCATCGTGTTCACCTCGATCCCCTATCAGGTCGGCAAGGCCGGTCTGGTGGAGAAGATCGCGGATGCCGCGAAGGAAAAGCGGGTAGAAGGCATTTCCGACATTCGCGACGAGTCCAACCGGGACGGCGTGCGCGTGGTGATCGACCTGAAGCGCGATGCCACTCCCGATGTGGTGCTCAACCAGTTGTGGCGCCACACGCCCGCACAGGCGAGCTTCCCGGCCAACATGCTGGCGATCCGCAATGGCCGCCCCGAAACGCTGTCGCTGCGCGATATCATCCAGGCGTTCATTTCCTTCCGCGAGGAAGTGATCACCCGCCGCACCAAATACGAGCTGAACAAGGCGCGCGAACGGGCGCATATCTTGCTGGGCCTCGTCATTGCGGTCAGCAATATGGATGAAGTGGTGGCGATCATCCGTGGGTCGTCCAACCCTGCGGAAGCCCGTCATAGCCTGCTGGCCCGCGAATGGCCGATTGGTGACATCGCCCAGTATATCCGACTGGTTGAGGCCATCGAGCCGACGCTTGAACAGGATAGCGGCACCTACAAGATGTCCGAGACGCAGGTCCGCGCCATCCTCGATCTGCGCCTGCATCGCCTGACTGCTCTTGGCCGCGACGAGATCGGCGACGAGCTCAAGGAACTGGCGATCAAGATCGAGGAATATCTTGCCATCCTTGGCGACCGCGTGCGCCTGTACGAAGTGATGCGGGAAGAACTCGTGGAAATCCGCGAACTCTACGCAACGCCTCGCCTCAGCCAGATCGCTCCCGCATGGGACGGGATCGAGGATGAGGATCTGATCGAGCGGGAGGACATGGTCGTTACCGTTACGCTCGATGGCTATATCAAGCGGACTCCACTCTCCACGTTCCGTGCCCAGAACCGCGGCGGCAAGGGTCGCGCGGGGATGAACACCAAGGAAGAGGATGCGGTGAGCGAGATGTTCGTCACCAGCACTCACAACCCGGTGTTGTTCTTCTCCACCGCAGGCAAGGTCTATCGCCTCAAGGTCTGGAAGCTGCCCGAAGGTGGCCCTGCCACGCGCGGGCGGCCGATCGTCAATATGCTTCCGGCGCTGGAAGATGGCGAAACCATCGCCACTGTGCTGCCACTGCCGGAAGACGAAGCAAGCTGGGGTTCGCTCAGCGTCGTCTTCGCGACGGCCAAGGGCAATGTCCGCCGCAACTCGATGGATGCCTTCGCCAATGTGCCCAGCAACGGCAAATTCGCGATGCGCTTCGATGAAGGTTCGGATGATCGCCTGATCGGCGTTGCATTGCTGGATTCAGGCGACGATGTGCTGCTCGCCACCCGTGACGGCAAGGCTATCCGCTTTGCTGCTGACGAAGTGCGCGAATTCACCAGCCGGACCTCCACAGGCGTGCGCGGCATGACGTTGAAGGGTGAGGACGAAGTCGTTTCGCTATCGATCCTCCACCGCGTTGGCACCTCCGCTGAAGAGCGCGAGGAATATCTACGCTACGCCCCATGGAAGGCCGAGAAGGAGGGCGAACCGTCGATGACGCCGGAACGCTTCGCCGAGCTGGTTGCACGCGAGCAGTTCATCCTCACCGTTTGCGCCAATGGTTATGGCAAGCTCAGCTCTGCCTATGAATATCGGCGTACCGGGCGCGGTGGCCAGGGCATCACCAATATCGACAACATCAAGCGCAACGGTCCCGTGGTTGCCAGCTTCAGCGCGACCCAGGCCGATCAGTTGATGCTGGTAACCGATCAGGCCAAGCTGATCCGCATCGGGCTGGAGAGCCTGCGCGTCATCGGCCGTGCCAGCGCGGGTGTCAGGCTGTTCGATGTGTCCGGGGACGAGCATGTCGTCAGCGCAGTCCGCCTAGACGAGCAGGAAGCGGAAGAGGCTGCTGAAGCCTCCGAAGCCGATACACTTCCTCCGGCTGTTGAAGCCGCTGACGACGAAAGTCCTGTCGAGGAATGATCGGGGCCTATTCCGGCGCGTAACACACCGCTTCGAGATTGATCCCGTCAGGATCGAGCACGAAGGCCGCATAATAATTGTCGGCATAGTCCGGCCGCAGCCCCGGCGCACCGTTATCGGTGCCGCCGGCGGCCAGCGCGGCGGCGTGAAAATCGCGAACCATCGCCCGGCTCTCCGCCCTGAAAGCGACATGATAGCCCTGGCCGGGGGTGATGTTGTCCCCTACCCAGATTTCCGGCTTCCCGTTCGGTCCATATCCGAGCCAGGTGCCACCAGTATGCGTGACCTGCGAAGGCGTTTCGAAGATCAGACTATAGCCCAGCGGCTTCAACGCCTGATCGTAAAAGGCGCGGGCCCGGGCGATGTCTGTAACGGCGAGCCCAATATGATCGAGCATCGAAGCCTTCCTTCCGCCGCCTTTCGCGGCTCTATCTGCTGCTGACGAGCTTCAGTTCCGGGTCACGCTTACGCAAAGTCTGAACTATGCCAATCGCGATCAGGAACTGCCCCAGATAATAGGTCGGCCAGACGAAGACATGCGGAATGTTACTGGTTGCCAGCGGCCCCATCTCCGCAAAGATCAGCAGGTCGGAGATAACGAACAAGGCTGCGCCAGCCCCCACACGGTAGCGCGGAAAATCGCTCATCCACGCACATGCTGTCATCGCACCCAGCGCCAAGGCATATAGCGCCACCTGCGGCGCCTCCGCCCGGTCCGCCGGGAGGAAGAAAGCGATGATCGGCGTAAGGATCAGGATGCAGGCTGCCAGCGCCTTCTGGCTGGGGCTCGGCTCGTCCCTGCGATGGCGCAGATACAGCGTTATCGCGAAGATATGCGCAGCAAAAAACAGCAGCGCGCCAATCTGCAGATCGTACTCGATTCCGATATCGCCCAGCGCGCCAAGGCCAAGCACCCAGCCCAGCAAGCGGGCATCGCGGCCGGAATGGCGCACAAAGGCATAGACCGCCAGCAGCCCGACCGACGCTCCTTTCAGCGCAACTGCCAGCATTTCCGGTATGTCGGCATCGCGCAGGTAGAAATAGGCTGCGGCGCAAGCGATGCTGGCGAGCAGGAAGGGGCGTTTCTCGTATAGCGCGTGGCGGGACATGCGAAGGCTCCTTGCTGCACGCTTGGCCTTGAACTTCCCCAAGCGCAAGCGGTAGGGCGCATCTCCATGGCGCATGACGTACACATTATCGGCGGCGGCCTCGCGGGAAGCGAAGCGGCCTGGCAACTCGCACGGCGGGGGGTAAAGGTCCGCCTGTCCGAAATGAGAGGCAGCGGCAGCAACACTCCCGCCCATCAGAGCGACGGGCTGGCAGAACTGGTCTGCTCAAATAGCTTCCGTTCCGACGATGATGAGAAGAACGCGGTTGGCCTGCTCCATCACGAAATGCGGCGGCTCGATTCCCTCGTCATGCGCGCGGGCGAAGTTGCCCGCGTACCCGCCGGATCGGCCATGGCAGTGGACCGGGAGGTTTTTTCCACCGAGGTGGAGCGGGAATTGCGCGCCCTTCCCAATGTCGAGATTTGCCGTGAACGGATTGACGTTCTGCCCGATTCTGGCCTCACTATCGTTGCCACCGGGCCGCTTACCGCCGCATCACTGGCCGAGAGCATTGTGAAGGCAACCGGGCAGGATCGTCTCGCCTTCTTCGATGCCATCGCGCCCATCGTCCATCGCGATAGCATCGATATGGATGTTTGCTGGATGGCCTCCCGCTGGGACAAGGGCGAGACCAAGGATTACATCAATTGCCCGATGACCAAGGAGCAATATCTGGCTTTCCATCAGGGCTTGCTCGATGGCGAGAAGACCAGCTTCAAGGACTGGGAAGCCGACACGCCCTATTTCGATGGCTGCATGCCAATCGAGGTGATGGCCGAGCGTGGGGTCGATACTCTTCGCTTCGGGCCGATGAAGCCTGTCGGTCTGGATGACCCACGCAGTGCCACCCCTGAATTTCCGAAAGGACGCTGGCCCTATGCCGTCGTGCAATTACGCCAGGACAATAAGCTGGGTACCTTGTGGAACATGGTCGGCTTCCAGACAAAGCTGAAACATGCCGAACAGGTGCGCCTGTTCCGGACTATCCCCGGACTGGAAAATGCCGAATTTGCCCGGCTCGGCGGACTGCATCGCAATACTTTCCTCAATTCACCCATCCTGCTCGATCGCCAGCTGCGCCTGAAGGGAGCCGAGCATATCCGCTTCGCGGGCCAGATCACTGGGTGCGAAGGCTATGTAGAAAGCAGTGCTGTTGGCTTGCTGGCCGGGATCATGGCTGCAGAGGAACTGGCCGGACACGGATGGACTGCCCCGCCCCGCACCAGCGCGATGGGAGCACTTCTAGCCCATATCACCGGCGACGCAGAAGCTGAGCATTTTCAGCCTATGAACGTCAATTTCGGCCTGTTTCCCCCTCTGCATGACGTGAAGAAAAAGCAGCGCAAGGAAGCCTATACTGATCGCGCCAAGGTGGATTTCGGAGAGTGGCTGACGGGAATGGCAGTTCCCGCCTGACAGTCAGCACTTGCAGGCAGGTTTCTTTGCTGCGGGCTTCGGCGCCGTTACCGCAAATTCGCGGGCAGTGAGATAGCCATCCCCGTCCTTGTCGGCACCATCGAAGCGGTCGACGGTAGCGACAGCCCATTCTTCGAAGGTCAGGAGATTGTTTCCGTCCTTGTCGAGCTTGCGAAAGGCATCGGTACGGGTTGAGAGCATTTCAGCCCGGCTTATCCGCTGATCGCGGTTACGGTCATAGCGGAAGAAGCGCTGCTGCTCTCGCGTCAGCTGGCTCGCCTCCGGGGGAGCAGGGCCGCGCATCCCGCTCACATCGGCGGAGGGCAGATCCATCGGGTCTTTCACTGGCTGCTCTGCCAAGGGGGGCGGCGCGCCTTTCTCCACTTCGGCCCTGCCCTGCCACCAGAAGAGGCCGACGGTCACCAAGGCCAATGTGCCCACGGCGCCCAGCACAATGCGGTTCATCGACTTCCCCCCCCTACAGCCCGAATGGCAACGATAATCTAACGCCCGAAAAGGCCCAAGCGGATTGCGTGCAGCGCGCTGCCCGGCCCATCCAACAAAGGCGTTCCTCCCCTGCGCAGGCTGCGGCGTGCCAGGCCGTCCAAAAGAGCTAAACTCCGTAATTCGCCCGGCAACGCCACCCGCTCGTCGGCATCGGCTGCGGCATGCTCCAGAACCTGGCCACGTTCTTCTGCATTGCTGAATTTAATCGCAAGATCAGCAAGGGCGAAGCGGCGCCCAGCCCGCATGGTCGCATCCGTTGCATCAGCCTTTCCCGCAAGCCTGGCCAAAGCGGCGAACCCGGCCGCACGATTGTCGATTATCTGCTCAATCGCGGCAAGATCGATCCACTCCGAAAGGAGTAATTCCCAGCCATCCACTAGCTTGCAAAGCGCGTCTTCCTCACCCTCGAAGGCGGCCAGAGCGCGCATCAGTTCGTCGGAATTCTCTCGCTTCTGGAACGGAAGGCTCAATTGATCACGCCACCATGCAAGTCGCATCTGGCCCATGATCGGCTCGCTGGCCTGCCGTACCGCCTGAGCAAGCCGCGATTCCAGTGCCAGAAGCGCCATGGTGGCGGGCTTCATTCGCGCCGGCGTATAAGCCAAGGCAAGCCTCTGGGCTGGCGGCAGGGTTTCGATCAGGCTTTGCGACATGGGGTGGCGGATTGCGCAAAGCGCCCGCCGTGGCAAGCCACAGCGGGCATCAATCGCTTAGCGGTAGCAGACTTTCTTTACTGCTTCGACAATGCGCGGGGCATCGATCAGCGCCATCTTTTCCAGATTGGCGGCGTAAGGCAGCGGAACGTCCTCGTCGCAAACGCGCAGGACGGGTGCATCGAGATGATCGAAGCCGTCTTCCATGCAGATCGCCTGAATTTCCGAAGCGATGGAGCATTGCGGCCAGCCTTCCTCAGCCACCACAAGGCGGTTGGTCTTGGCGAGGCTTGCCAGTACCGTTTCCTTGTCGAGCGGGCGCAGGGTGCGAAGGTCGATCACTTCCGCATCTATCCCTTCCTCAGCCAGTTTGTCAGCAGCCTCCAGCGCCAAGCCGACGCCAATGGAATAGGACACGATAGTCACGTCCTTGCCTTCGCGCATGATCCGCGCCTTGCCGATGGGCAGGACGTGATCGTCAAGCTGGGCCAGCTCGAAATGGCGACCGTAAAGCAGTTCGTTTTCGAGGAAAACCACCGGATCGTCACAACGGATCGCGGCCTTGAGCAAGCCCTTGGCGTCCGATGCATCATAGGGTGCGATCACGATCAGACCCGGCACTGCCGAGTACCACGGAGCATAGTTCTGGCTGTGCTGCGCGCCCACACGGCTTGCCGCACCATTGGGCCCACGGAACACCACCGGACAGCGCATCTGGCCGCCCGACATATAGTTGGTCTTGGCAGCGGAATTGATGATGTGGTCAATCGCCTGCATGGCGAAGTTGAACGTCATGAATTCCACGACCGGGCGCAGGCCGCCCATAGCAGCGCCCGTGCCGATACCTGCAAAGCCATATTCGGTAATCGGGGTATCGATCACGCGCTTGGGGCCGAATTCCTCCAGCAGACCTTGCGTGACCTTATAAGCGCCCTGATATTCGGCGACTTCCTCGCCCATCACGAAGACCCGGTCGTCGCGGCGCATTTCCTCGGCCATTGCGTCGCGCAGGGCTTCACGAACGGTCGCGGTGATCATGTTGGTTCCGGCCGGAACTTCCGGATCGGCAGCGCGCGAAGCAGCGGCTGGCTTTTCCGCCTTTGCCGCCGGAGCCTCGGTAGCGGCAGGGGCGGAAGCCGGAGCAGCTGCGGAAGCAGAATCCTCGCCTTCGCCAGCGATCAGAGCGATTACAGTGCCGACCTTCACATTCTCAGTCCCTTCCGGGACCAGAATGGAGCCGACAGTGCCTTCATCAACGGCTTCGAATTCCATCGTCGCCTTGTCGGTTTCGATCTCGGCCAGAATGTCGCCAGCGCGGACTTCGTCGCCTTCCTTCACCAGCCACTTAGCCAGCGTGCCTTCCTCCATAGTGGGGGAAAGGGCGGGCATCTTCAGTTCGATCGCCATCTCAGTAGCTCCCCACCAAAATGTCGGTGTAGAGTTCGTTCGCCTCGGGCTCGGGCGAATTCTCGGCGAAATCGGCCGCTTCGGCGACCTGGGCGCGGATCACTTTCTCGATTTCCTTCAGGCGGTCTTCCGAAATGCCGCGCTCGAGGAGTTCGGCCTTCGCATGGTCGATCGGGTCCTTCTTCTCGCGGACGCCCTGAACTTCCTCGCGAGTGCGGTATTTGGCGGGGTCGGACATGGAGTGGCCGCGATAACGATAGGTATTGAGTTCCATCAGCACGGGGCCATGACCTTCGCGCACGTGCTTCGCGGCGATCTCGGTCGCCTGCCGCACTTCCAGCACGTCCATGCCGTTCACATCCATGCCGGGAATGCGGAACGCGGTGCCGCGGCGATAGAAGTGCGTTTCGGCCGAGCTGCGCTTGACCGAAGTGCCCATGGCATACTGGTTGTTCTCAATCACGAACAGGATGGGCAGTTTCCACAGCGAGGCCATGTTGAAGGTCTCGTAGACCTGGCCCTGGTTCGCCGCGCCGTCCCCGAAATAGGCAACGCAAATGCCGCCATCTTCGCGGTACTTGTGGCCGAAGGCCAGACCTGCGCCGAGCGGAACCTGCGCGCCGACAATGCCGTGGCCGCCATAGAAAGCGTGTTCGGTGCTGAACATGTGCATCGAACCGCCCTTGCCCCGGCTGATGCCGGCAGCGCGGCCGGTCAATTCGGCCATGATGATCTTGGGGTCGATGCCATAGGCCAGCATGTGCCCATGGTCGCGATAGCCGGTGATGACGCTGTCCTTACCCGCTTCAAGCGCGGACTGGATGCCTACTGCAACAGCTTCCTGACCGATATAGAGATGGCAGAAACCGCCGATCAGGCCGAGGCCGTAAAGCTGGCCTGCCCGTTCCTCAAAACGGCGGATGAGAAGCATCTTCTCGTAGAGGTCGAGCAGTTCCTCGTCGCTCGCTTCGTAGCGCTTCTGCTCTGCATGCGCTTCCTGAAGACTATGGAGCGCGAAATTGTCGCCTGCCGTAGCGGCGGAAGATTCCCCAGCGGAACTCTTGTTATTCGTCTTGCTGGAAGAAGTACCGGATTTGGAGGCAGGTTTTGCCAAAATCGTATCCCTTCGTCTGGCCTCTCGCATATGCCGTGCACGCTTTCGCACGAGGCGGCTTCGCGCTGCCTATAAGCGCAAGGCAAGCGCATAGGCAACGCCCCGAATGCACAGATAATGAAAAGCTTGAAACGCGTTTCGGTGCCAAGACAGGTCGAAAATAACCGAAAAGGTTAGTCGAGCTTAATAACGACTTCGTCTTGATGCACGACGTTCAGATTCTTGCGCAGCAATTCGCCCACAAGATCGGGATCGGCCTTGTTCGGATCCAGCAAGGCGACCCGATTCTGCAACTCGTCCCGCTCCGCCTTGAGCTGGGCGATCTGATCTTCCCTTTTGTCGAGCAGGCGGAGATTCTCACCCCAGGCGAGAACTCCGCTAGGCCCTGCGAGAGACAGACCGCCGAGCACCAAAAGCCAGCCAAGCGCGCCCATCTGGACGAGCTTGTCTTTTGGCGTCAGGAGCGTGGGATCATTGCGCGGCATGGTTCTGCCTATGAATCACAGATAAAGCCCGGATTCAAGGGATTTCGCGCAATTGGGAGCCAGTCCGACCTACCTTGGCCGGCGAAGCGATTCACGAGCGGTCCCGCTCGGCATGTCAGTGAGCGGATTGACCGAGGTTCCAGGCGCACAAATCGCATCGATTGCGTCAAGCAAGGAAGGATCAAGCCGCATGTCTCCACATGCCAGCAAGCTTTCCAGATGGTCCATCACGCGAGGCCCGATGATCGCACTGGTGACCGCCGGATGCTCGATGGCAAAGGCAATCGCCATCTGGGCAAGAGGTAACCCGGCTTGTTGCGCCAGTTCTTCGAGCTGTGCGACTAATTCCAGTTTGCGCTGGATAAGCTGAGATTCCGGATCGAACTTGCCGGTAAAGCGCTTCGAGAAGGTCACAACCCGGCTGGATTCGCCGAAATCGCCTGAGCCCTTATATTTCCCGGAGAGGAAGCCGCCATCAAGCGGGCTCCATACAATCATGCCCATGCCATGTCGCGCGCAGGCGGGCAGAACGAACCGCTCTATGTCGCGGTTGAAGATCGAATAGACACTCTGTTCGCACCGGAAAGGCAGATAATTACGGCGGTCGGCCACCCACTGCGCTTCCACGATGCGGTCTGCAGGAAACATCGAACTGCCAAAGCTACGGATCTTGCCCTTGCGCACCAATTCGGTGAGCGTGAACAGCACTTCGTCGATATCGGTGGCGGAATCCCATCGATGCATCTGGTAAAGGTCGATATAATCGGTCTGGAGGCGGCGCAGGCTGTCATCGACGGCCCGCTCGATCCATCGGCGCGAACCGCCGCGCATATTGGCGTCATCGCCCATCGGATTAAAGAATTTGGTGGCCACCACAATCGCATCGCGCCGGCCCTTCAGGGCGCGCGCCACGATCTCTTCCGATTCGCCGCGTGAATAGACATCCGCTGTATCCAGGAAATTGATCCCCGCATCGAAGGCCCGGTGCATGATACGAACACAATCGTCATGGTCCGGATTGCCGAGCGCGCCGAACATCATCGTGCCCAGGCACAGCCGGCTGACCTGCATTCCCGTGCCGCCCAGAACCCGCATTTCCATGTAAGCGCCCTTCTCTCTCGGTAAGTGGCTCGAATCTCTAGCCGCCCATGCAGCGATTTCCAGCCAAAAGCGTTCCCGCTCACTCGCGCTTGTGCTAGCAGCCGCGCGAGAAAAGAGTGTTGCAATGGCTCGATGTGCCTCTTGCGTGAGCAAGGCCTAACCGCCAGTGTCGACGTGGAATTGAGAGGAGTATGTCGATTATGGTCAACCGCATGAAGCACCTGCGTTGCGCGACCGCATTGCTGGCTAGCACCGGCGCGGCGGCAGCTTGCCTGTCGGCCCCGGCGTTTGCGCAGGTGGACCCGGCCACTACGCTCAATATCATGCGCGAATGCGCAAAGATCGACGATCCGACCGCCCGCCTCGCCTGTTATGATAACAATATCCGTCTGGGTGGCGGTTCCCCGCGCGTCCCAGGTGCGGGAGAGCGTGTACAAGGCGGCGGCGCAGTCCTCGGTGCAGCGGGCAATGGCGGCACCCAGGGTTTCGGTGCGGAGAGCGTGAAAAACGCTGAACGCTTCAAAAGCTCTGAAGATCGGGGTCAAGGCCCCGACGAAATCCGCGCCAAGATCCTGGAAGTGCGTGAACGTGAGCCGGGGATTTATCTGGTAACGCTGGAGGGCGGCGCCCAATGGCAGTTCTCGGACTCGGTCGGACGTAATTTCCGCGCACCTCGCAAGGGCGCCCTTGTCGAAATCCAGCGGGCCTCGCTCGGCAGCTTCCTCATGGTCGTGGACGGCCAGGCAGGTGTAAGAGTGCGGCGGGTGAAATAGTCCCGACGGCAATCCAGTTCTGATCCTAAAGAAGGGGCCGCCGGATTATGTCCGGCGGCCCCTTCATGCGTTTCCGATGGGAGCCATTACTCCTCTTCAGTGGCTCTCGAGTTCCT
>MKUB01000049.1 GCA_001898545.1 Sphingomonadales bacterium 63-6
CCGGCCGATGCCGGATTTGCTGCGGCTCGCAAGGCCATGGTGGACAGTCAGCTTCGCGTAAGCGGGGTCAACACCGATATTGTGCGCGAACGCATGGGCTCAGTCCCGCGCGAGGAATTCGTGCCTCAGGATATGCGCGCAATTGCCTACATGGATCGCGCTGTGCCTCTGGGCAACGGACGGTTCCTGGCCGCGCCCCTGGTTCACGGCCGAATTCTTGAGGAATCCGCGCCCGCTCGCGAGGATGCCGTGCTGCTGGTGGATGGCGGCAGCGGCTATATGGCCGAGTTGCTGCGTCCGCTGGTCGGATCGCTCGAAGTGATCAAGCCGGAAGATGCCGGCACCGCCACGCGCAAGAAAGGCGACATCACCCTGCTGGTCATCGATGGCGCAATCGAGCAGCTTCCCGAAGCGCTGGCCAAGCGCCTGGCCGAAGGCGGCCGTGTGGTTTCCGGCCTTGTGGTACGCGGCCTCACTCGCCTGGCTTCCGGACGCAAGATCGCCGGAGAGGTTTCGCTGATTCCTCTCGCTGAAATCGGCATTCCCGTCCTTCCCGAATTCGCTGCACCGAAGAGCTGGAGCTTCTAACCATGCCGGCGGGGGGGAGAAAGCTGGCTTTGCTGGCCGGCGCTGCGGCGCTTCTGTCGCCCGCGCCCGTGCTGGCGGATACGCTGAAGGATGCGCTGCTCGGCGCATATCAGACCAACCCCACCCTGCAGGCAGCTCGGGCAAATCAGCGCGCGACGGATGAAAACGTGCCGATCAACCGCGCCAGCGGCCTTCCCTCGGTCAGCGGCACGGCGACCTATACCGAACAGCTCAAGGAAACGACGCCCGATCCCACCGGTCTCTTCGCGGATCGTAGCCTTGCCGGATCGCTGACGCTTTCGGTGCCGGTCTATTCCGGCGGTTCGGTGCGAAACTCGGTCAACGCAGCCGAAACGCGCGTGAAAGCCGGACAGGCGAGCCTGCGCGCCACTGAAAGCAGCGTGTTCAGCCAGACGGTCACTGCCTATATGGATGTGATCCTCAACGAAGCGATCGTGAGCCTGTCGGCCAACAATGTCGACGTTCTCAGCGTCAACCTCCAGGCCACGAAGGACCGCTTCGAAATCGGCGATCTGACACGCACGGACGTGGCACAGTCCGAATCGCGTCTGGCACTGGCCCAGGGCGATCTGCGGACCGCGCGCGCCAATCTCTCTGCCGCGAGAGAGCGTTATATCCAGATCGTCGGCAAGCCGCCTGAAAATCTGGAAGCGCCCCCGCCTTTGCCGGGCCTTCCGGGCAGTCCGCAAGAAGCCGTTACAATCGCTCTTGATAACAATCCGGACCTGATCGCCGCGCGCGATGCGTCGAACGCCGCACGCTATGACATTGAGGTTGCGGGCGCAGGACGTCTGCCCAAGCTGGAGGTGTTCACTTCCGGCACCTATAGCGATCCGCTCGGTACCGTCACCAATGGCACCAGCGCGACGGGCGCCTCTGCGGGCGTGCGAGCCACGATCCCCCTGTTTCAGGGCGGTCGGCCCGCAGCACAGGAACGACAGGCTCAGGCACGATCCGCTGCTGCGCTGGAGCAGGAAATCGGCACCGAACGCGGCGTAATCTCACAGGTGCGCGCCGCCTTTTCGAGCCTGGAGGCCGCCAATTCCATCATCGCTTCAACTCAGACTGCCGTCAGCGCGGCAGAATTGAGCCTTGAAGGCGTGCGCGCGGAAAACACGGTCGGTAACCGCACCATCCTAGAAATCCTCAATGCCGAGCAGGAACTGCTCAGCGCCCGCGTCCAGCTGGTCACTGCCCGGCGCAATGCCTATGTCGCCGGCTTCACTCTGCTGGCCGCCATTGGTCGCGCCGAGGCGCGCGATCTGGGCCTGGGTGACGAAGGTGTGCTCTACGATCCGCAGGTCAATTATGACCGGGTAAAGGGTAAAATCTGGGACTGGTCGTTCGATCCCGATCCGGTCGCACAGTCAACGCGGACCGTTGACACGCCGACGCAGGACGGCGAAATTCCGAAACAATAGGGTTTTGGGGCATTTTAACCATGCGGCATGAAGGCGAACCATCCGTCGAAGAGATCCTCGCGTCGATCAAGAAAGTGATCGCACGCGATAATCGCGAGATTGCTCAGGAAGAGCATCGTCGTCGCGAAAATCGTGGGATTCCTGCCGCTCGCGCGACAGAAGATGTGCTTGAACTGAGCCCTGAAGCGGAGCTTGTTGGCATGGATCAACCGGAAGAGGACGAAGGGCTGGTTGCCCGTGAAATACGCAGTTCAATGCGCGAATCACTTGCGGCCCTGGCAATGCTGGCAGAGCCCGGCGTTCCCCCGCAGATCGTCCGTTCCGGCGAAACATCGCTTGAAAGCATGGTTCGGGAAATGCTCCGCCCGATGCTTGCCGACTGGCTGGACAAGAATCTGCCCCCCATGGTCGAGAAAATGGTCGCCGCTGAGATTGCGCGGATTGCCGGCAAGCGGAACTGACGGCCACCCCTGATGGCTCTGAGCAGTATTGAACGAGCCAGAAAGGCACTGGATCAGATTGGCGGCTCAGGCATCGAGCGCCAGATTTTCATCTGCGCCATGTCGGAAAAGGGCAAATGCTGCGACCGGGCGACTGGAGAGGCTGCCTGGAACTATCTCAAGCAGCGCCTACGCGAACTGGGCCTTGCCGGGCCTAGAGGACACGTTCAGCGAACCAAGGCAGACTGCCTGCAAATCTGCGAGGCGGGGCCCGTGGCAGTCGTCTGGCCGGACGGCGTCTGGTATCATTCCTGCACCGAGGAAGTGCTGGAACGGATCATTCAGGAACATCTGATCGGCGGAGTGCCGGTTGAGGAATACCGGCTCCATCCCACCCGTTAATCCGGGCGTTTACGACCTTCGTCCTGATGGTCGCTCACAGCCTTGTCATGGCCGGTTCCACTGGAAAGGAACACCAGCCCCATCAGGGCCGATCCCAGCAGCATGGTGAAGCTGATCCCCGCTGCCGTGGCGATGTAGAGGTGGATCGAAACCATGCCGTTCTTCGCATAAAGCGCGGCGAGGGCCAGGATCACCACCAGCACGGTGGCAAACATCATGAAACGCATGATCCGCCGGAAACGGGCCCAAGCGTAGGCTGCGGTTTCCGGATCGTCGAGGGGGGATGGGCGATTCATGCCACGCCTGATGCCTTGCGATGCAGCCATTGGCAATTCACCGAACCTCGATTCATCCGCGATTTTGGCAGACTCGCCCTGCTGTGGCATGATCCTTGATGGATATCCCCTATCCAAAGGGAAGATCAGACAAGAACTCAGAACAGGATCACGAAATTCGATCACAGCGCGGGAGAGGACATATGACGATCGCCAGAATAATCGAGGGGCGTCAGCAGGCCATTGTAAGCTGCCAGGTGAGCTCCACGGTGGAGGAAGCCGCAAGGTTGCTGGCCAGCCATCGGATCGGCGCCATGCCGGTCTATGATCGGGGCGAGCTTGCGGGAATCTTCTCCGAACGTGATCTGCTCTATTCGCTCGCGCGGGAAGGCGGGGATGTGCTGGCGCGGCGCGTGGGCGAAGTGATGACCGCCCCGGCGATAACGGTAAATCTGGATACCGGGATCATCGAGGCCCTTTCACTCATGACCCGCCGCCGCATCCGTCACCTGCCTGTGCTGCAAGGGAAAGTCATGGCGGGCTTCGTCTCCATCGGCGATCTGGTGAAATACCGAATAGATCAGGTGGAAGCCGAGGCTGAACAAATGCGCGAATATATCCGCATGGCTTGAGCCCAGCCTCCGGCTTCCCTACATCGGGACCATGGCCCAGGCACTCACCCTTACACCCGCCGCCGCAAAACGCGTGGCATGGATCGCTCAACGTCAGGCGAAACCGGCAATCCTGCGCCTTTCAGTCGAAGGCGGGGGCTGTTCCGGGTTCCAGTACAAATTCGACCTTGCCGAAGCCCAGGAGGCTGACGACAGCGTAAGCGAAACCGATGGGGTGAAGCTGCTGGTGGACCCGATAAGCTTGGATCTCGTAACTGGCGCCATTGTCGATTTCGTCGAATCGCTGGGCGGTGCGGCCTTTCGCGTGGAGAATCCCAACGCCGCATCCGGCTGCGGCTGCGGTTCCAGCTTCGGCATCTGACGATCGTGCGCATCGCCAGCTTTAACATCAACGGCATAAAGGCGCGCCTGCCGCGTCTGCTGGAATGGCTCGAAGAACGCCGGCCGACGGTGGCCGCACTTCAGGAAATCAAATGCCAGGATGATAGTTTTCCCGCCGCCGAGTTCGAGAAGATCGGCTACAAAGCCATCTGGCACGGCCAGAAGGGCTTCAACGGGGTCGCAATTCTGGCTGACGGGACAGAACCGCAGGAAATCCAGCGCGGGCTGGGTGGCGATCCCGAGGATGAACAATCTCGCTATATCGAAGCGGATGTCGCGGGAGTACGCATCTGCAATCTCTACCTGCCCAACGGCAACCCGCAACCAGGGCCGAAATTCGACTACAAGCTGGCCTGGATGAAGCGCCTGCGTGCACGCATGGCCGAATTGCGCGCGGAGGAACTGCCTGCAGCGGTGCTCGGCGATTTCAACGTCATTCCCCAGGACAAGGATACATTTTCCGTCCGTGCCATGGCCGATGACGCGCTAACTCAGCCGGAATCGCGCGATGCCTATTTCCGCCTGCTCCACGATGGCTGGACGGATGCAATCGACACACTCAATCCGCGTGGCGGAGTCTGGACCTATTGGGATTATCAGGCCGGAGCTTGGCAAAGGGACCATGGCTTCCGCATCGACCATCTGTTGCTTTCACCGGAAAGCGCGGACAGGCTGGTTTCTGCCGGTGTGGACAAGGAATATCGCGGCCGGGAAAAGGCAAGCGATCACGCCCCGGTCTGGGTCGAATTGCGGGATTGATCGATAGATAAAGAAAACCCCTCCGCGAGGGAGGGGTTCTCATGCCTTATGCCAGAGTTCAGGCGGGGCCAGTTCAGCGGTAGAAAATGTGGCTGTCGACCCGTGCGACGCGCGCGTGGCGCCAGTTGGGCTGAACTGAGGAAGCGTGAAAATACAGCGCTTCACCAACCTGATTATCCCACAGCCCTTCATGAACGATCCGCGCAATCGCCTTGGCGCGATGCCAGGCGGGGGAAGCGGTGCGAATGCTGGGCATCCGGCCACCCCGGATGAAGGAGAATTGCGAGGGTTGGTAAACCACCCCGCAATAGCTGGAGGGGAACTTGCCCGATTCCACGCGATTTACGATCACCTGGCCGACGGCCAGCTGCCCGGCGAGCTTCTCGCCCCGCGCTTCGAAATAGATCGCGCCGGCAAGGCATTGCATATCCCGCGAAAGATCGCCTGCGGCCGGAATACTGGCAACCAGCTCTTCCAACGACCCAGCATCCTTGGCCGCGACAATATCGTCTGCAGGCAAAGGCTGGACAACTTCATGGGAAACGAAACGAACCGCGCCATTATCTGCGCCGGAAGCGGTCCCGGCCTGTGTGAGCGGTGTTTCAGCCGCTTCATCACTTGCAGTTTCTCCCCGGGCCAAAGCCTTGGTCTCGGGGTCTTGCGCGAAGGCACCGGATGCAGCGGCGCCTGAAATCGTAAAGACCATCATGGCTGCCACGGCAAAGGCCGTAGCCAGCTGGGTTTTGCGACTCATAATCCTGTTTTTATCGGCGGTGAACGCGCCCCGACGCAGGCATTGGCTCATCAGGAATGACGAACCTGTTCCCGATCATCTGATCGGTGGCCTGCCGGCCGTTCCCCGTCTGCGTGCTAGCCCCCCGGCCGGTTTGCCGGAATCGCCGCCTGCGCATTGGTCGCGGGGCAAATAGCGCCCAGACGAGCGAAGTCAACTTTCTGTAAAGGACAATCCGATGAAACGTTCGCCATTGACGACATCCAGTTCCAAGATCCACAGATCATCGTCCTGACGCTTCCGCCGGTCACAATATTCCGAAAATTCGTAAGGTTTTTCAGTATCTTGTGCCTTAACCAGTGTCCATTTCCGGGTCCCGTCGAGTTGCGGCATCCGTTCATATATTCTGGCGTTCGCACCATTCTCGCAACAAATGACAAGGATCGTTCCCGCATCGCGTTCACCTTTCGCGAGCACCGTAGCGAAGCCTCCGGCGGCATTCACCGCACGGATCAGGCCCGAAATTTCGAGATGGGCAGGGAGCCTTTCATCCATTTGCGCTGTCTTTCCTGCCGTTCACCGGCCAGCGACACCATACCCCGGAAGACTGGAAAGCGCGATACGCGACCGCATGAACGTTCCCGTTCCACGGCCAATCTCCTCTCCATCCTCATTGGTAAGGTTGGCTTCCGCCACAAAGACCCGCCTTTTTCCGCTGATCCAGCGGCCTTGGGCGATAACTTTCCCACTGCGAACAGGCGCAGTGAAATGGAGGTTGAAGCCAGTCGTCAGCAGGAAACGATCCGAGACAAGGCTGTTTGCCGCATAGAACGCGGCGTCATCGAGCATCTTGAAATAGATTGTGCCATGCGCGGCGCCTGCCGCGTGATAGACGCGCTCCTCGACATCGAATTCTATCCGCGCGAGGCCGCGAGATGGAATTGTCAGCCTTGAGGGAAACAGCGTGTTGATCGGCGCGGAAGCATATAGGCTTTCCAATGCGCGATAATGAAGCTCTGCGCCTTGATCCTCGACCATATGAGCCGCCTCAGGCGGCGTCGCGGTCGGTCGCATTGGCAAGCAGCGCGTAGAGCGCTTCTTCCCCTTCCGCTTCCATCAGGGCATCATGGGTGCGCTCGTCACGCACTAGTCGGGAAATCGCGGCGAGGGCATGCAGATGCGTGACGCCGGCATTTTCCGGTGACAGCAGGCCGAACACCAGTTCCACCGGCAAGCCATCGGCCGCAGCGAAATCCACGGGATCTTCGAGTTTCAGCAATGCCGCCACCGGGCGCTTGATGCCCGGAACGCGGGCATGGGGAATCGCCACGCCGCGGCCAAATCCGGTGCTGCCCAGATTTTCACGTTCCTCCAGTCGCTCCAGCACGTCGGCGGGATCGAGTTGGTAGGAAGCGGCGAAAATCTCGGCCAGACGGCCCAGGATTTCATGCTTCGTATCGGCCCGGATCACAGCAACGGATTCGGGGAGAATGGAAAAAAGCGACGTCATCACTCTTCAAAAGCTCTGCTTCATGCGGCCCGGGTTCAGGCAAGGTGCGGCCGGACAACGCCGAAAAGCATGGCGGGACTTTCCGCCAAATTCAGGGAGTTGCCCGGAAGCCGCAGGCCCTGGCGCGCCTGTCGGCGCGCTCGCTTCAGGAAGGTTCGACCCAGCCGATCGAGCCATCGTGCCGGCGGTAGACCATATTATGGCGGCCGGTGCCAGCATTTTTGAAGAACAGGGCGTTGGTATGCCGCAAATCCAGCATCATCACCGCATCGGAAACGCTGGCTTCGGGAATGTCCACGCGGGTTTCGGCGATCACCAGCGGCGCATCGCTTTCCACATCGTCCTCGGTTTCTTCGATGGCCGGCGCGAAGACCGTATAAGCCGCCTCTTCCTCACGAGCGACGAAGGCAACCTGCGCGTGCCGGTCCTTGAGTCGGCGCTTGTATCGGCGCAGCTGCTTGTCGATCTTGTCGGCGGCCTGATCGAACGCGACGTGGACGTCATGCGCTTCGCCATGGGCCTTGAGAATCAGGCCCTGCATCACATGCATCACGATGTCACTGGTGAAGGCACTGGTGGGCGCCTTGCCAAACGTGACCTGTGAGGAAAGCGCGCGGCTGAAGTATTTGTCGATGATCGAATTGAGCCGGTCGGTTGCATGCTCCTGCAAGGCACTGCCGGTATCGATCTGGTGGCCGGACACGCGAATATCCATCGTAACGCTACTCCTGCTTCTATCGCCGCCCGGAACGTTTCCTATGTTTCCCAGAGCGGGGACATGATCGTTGTCAAAAACTCTCTATGCCGCGCGAGTTCCTCCTCACTCGCATCATGGGGACGAGGAGCGCGATATTCGCGCTTCTTCGCCGGGCTGCGTTTGAATTCGATGATTGTGGTTTCGGTGACAGTGGTTGCCAGTTCCAGCCCGATCTGCCGACCGCCGGTGAGCTCGACATAGACCTGCGCCAGCAATTCGGCGTCCAGCAGCGCCCCGTGGAAAGTACGATGGCTGCGGTCCACGCCATAGCGCGAGCACAGCGCATCGAGTGACAACTTCGCGCCCGGATGGCGACGCTTGGCGAGGGCCAGCGTATCGATCATCCGGTCTAGACTGACAGGCGCCATACCGCACATTGCCAGTTCGGCGTTGAGGAAGCCGAAGTCGAACGTGGCATTATGGGCGACCAGCGGCGAATCGCCAAAAAACTCCAACAGTTCCACCGCACTCTCATGGAAGCGCGGCTTGTCCGCCAGAAACGCGTCCGACAGGCCGTGGACGGCTTCCGCTTCCGCCGGCATCGAACGATCGGGATTGTAATATGCGTGGAAAGAGCGACCGGTCGCCACCCGATTGACCAGTTCGATGCACCCCATTTCCACCAGGCGATCCCCTTTTGCGGGATCGAAACCAGTGGTTTCGGTGTCGAAGACGATCTCTCTCATCACAATCAATATCGGCCTGCTTGCCGGTGCTGGCAAGGGCTGTCAGCGCGGGTTTGTCAATTTCCCGACAAGGGCGCGAACTGCTTCGCGGGTTTGCTCGATCGGGCAGCCGGTATCGATCACATAATCGGCGCGGGCACGCTTTTCCGCATCGGGGACCTGTCTTTCGAGAATGGCGGCGAATTTCTCCGGCGTCATTCCCGGCCGGGCAAGGACCCGACGCCGCTGGGTTTCGAAATCCGCGGAGACCACTGCCACGGCATCCACCCGGTCCTGCGTGCCCTTTTCGAACAGCAGGGGAATATCGAACACGATCAGCTTTTGCCCCGCATGTTCGATCAGGAATGCCTCCCGTTCGGCGGCAACAACCGGATGAACGATGGCCTCAAGCCGCACCATCGCCTCGGCATCACCGAATACGCGCGCACCAAGCGCAGCCCGATCCACACCACCCGGTCCGGTTGTACCCGGAAATGTCGCCTCGATGGCTCCGAGCAACCTTCCTTGCGGCCCTTGCAGCCGATGGACTGCCGCATCGGCGTCGAACACCGGAACGCCCAACTCGGCGAACATCTGAGCGACCGTGGATTTCCCCATCCCGATCGAGCCCGTCAGGCCAAGGATAAAAGGGTGGCTCACGCCTGCCCGCCAGTCAGGCGCGCACGAAGTTCAGCGTCCCCGTCATCCCGCAGAGGCGCCTGGCCAAAGAACCGTTCAAAAGCCTCCGCCGCCTGTCCGATCAGCATGGAAAGCCCGTCCACCGTCCTATAGCCGGCAGCGCTTGCCGCCTTGAGCAAGGGCGTTTCCACCGGGTGAGTAACGATGTCGTAGATGATGCTGCCGGGGGGCACATGGCTGAAATCGAACTCGAGCGGGGGCTGGCCCGCCATGCCCAGTGGGCTGGCATTCACCACCAGGTCGAAGCATCCGGCGCGATCGTCAAACTCGAAATCGGTCGGCTCCGCAAAATGGGCAAGCGGAGCAACATGATGCTCACCCTTGGGGTCCAGTTCGTCCAGCAGGGCACGCGCCTTTTCGGGATCGCGGCCGGCCAGGACGATCACTACGTGCTCTTGCGCTAATGCGGCGATGATCGCTCGAGCTGCCCCCCCTGTACCCAACACTCGCGCCATGCGGAACAGATGCTCTTTGGCGAGCACGGGCCGCAGCGGTTCAAGGAACCCGCCAGCATCGGTATTGTAGCCGGAAAGCGATCCGTCAGGCTCCCGCACGATGGTGTTCACGGCACCGATCCGCGTCGCCAGAGGATCAAGGCGATCAAGCAAGGGGATTACCGCCTGCTTGTGCGGCATGGTCACGTTACAACCCCGCCATTGCGGATCCTCGCGGCGGGATTTCAGGTAATCCTCAAGTCCGCTGGAGGTTACGTGTACCGCGCGATAATCCGCGTCCAATCCCAACTGTTCGATCCAGTAGCCGTGGATTGCCGGGGATTTCGACTGGGCGATGGGATCGCCGATTACTTCAGCATAAGGGCGGGTCATGCCTTCAACTCCCCTTCTGCCCGCAAAGCGCCCAAAACCGGCAAAAGCGGCATTCCCAGCACTGTGAACTGATCCCCTTCGATACGCTCAAACAATTGCACGCCCAGCGCTTCGATCCGAAAGACGCCGACGCAACCGGCAACCTCAGGCCATTCGGCAGCAAGGTAATCCTCGATGAAGCTTTCCGAGAGTGTTCTCACTTGCAGCACGGCCTCATCAGCCTGACTCCAGACGATCCTGCCAGAACGGGCAAGGGCCGCGGCACTACACAAATGAAGCGGCTTGCCGGAAAAGAAGCGCAGATGAGCTGCGGCATCTTCGCGGCTAGCGGGCTTGTCGAAGCGGCGCCCGAAGACGGCCACCAGCGAGTCACTGCCAAGCACCAGCCGCCCAGGCATTTCCTGAGAAACAGCCAGCGCCTTGGCCTCCGCCAGTGCGAGGGCAATTTCCTCCGGCTGCGCCTCCCCAAGCTTTTCCTCAAGGGCGCGCTCGTCCAGATGGGCCGGATGCACTTCAAACGGAACCCCGGCGGCAGAAAGCATGGCTCGGCGCGAGCTGCTCTGGGAAGCAAGTACGATCATGGATGTGCAATCATATCGGTTTGGCGCCGCCCTCGTGGCTGGCGCTAGTGCGTTCATTGTAGAGGCGGATGATTGCCGCTGCGGTTTCCTCAATCGAGCGGCGGGTAACGTCAATCACCGGCCAGCCATTATCGGCGAACATCCGGCGGGCGAGGGCGACTTCCTTTTCCACGCGCTCTTCATCCACATAAGCCGTTTCTGTCCCTTCATTGAGCGAAAGAAGCCGGTTGCGGCGGATCTCGATCAGCCGCTTGGGTGCAGTGGTCAGGCCAACGACAAGCGGATGACGCAAACCGAACAGCGAGGACGGCGGAGGGCTTTCCACAACCAACGGAATATTGGCTACCTTGTAACCCCGATTAGCGAGATAGATGCTGGTTGGCGTCTTCGACGTGCGCGACACCCCGGCGAGGAGGATGTCGGCTTCCTCCCATTCCTCCCACAAGACCCCATCGTCATGTGCGATAGTGAATTGGATAGCGTTGACCCGTTCGAAATAGGCCTCATCCATCATATGCTGCCTGCCAGGTCTGCCGACCGCTTCCTGCCCCAGCTGGCTTTCCAGCGCCTCGGTTACGGCATCAAGCGCCGCCACCATGGGCAGGCCTGTAGCCCGGCAATGCTCCTCCAGCCGCCTGCGCGTCTCGGGATTGACCAATGTGAAGAGCACCAGGCCGGGGCTGGCGCTGAGTTCGCTGAGAATCCGCTCAAGATGTTGCTGGGATCGGACCATGGGCCAGAAATGGCGCACCACATCGGCCCCTTCGAACTGGGCGAGGGCAGCCTTGGCGATGTTCTCCAGCGTTTCGCCGGTAGAGTCCGATAGCAGATGCAAATGGAGCCGGGTCATCGCACGGAAAACCTTTGCCGATCCCGCCTATGCCTTTGATGACGGGGCCTTGTGGATAATGCCCGGCATAAACCACGGGACTAGTCTCGGGACAAGTTCAGGGAAGGATTCAACCCCCGGATCGAGTCCTTCACGAGGCAAGATGTGGACAGGTGGAAAGTGATTTCGACAGCCTGTGGACAATGGGGATAGAGTCTCGTTGACGCCTCAGCTCCACGATTCGATCAACCGCACTGGCTGTTCATTACGGGAGAAATCGGGCAAGGCGCTGCAATCCCCGATATCCACAGGACCAATAGAGTCCACAACCCTATATAAATTAATATCTTTTTTTGATTGGACCTTGCCGAAATGCCTGGACCCCTGCTCGAAACACTCCGCGGAACCAACGTTTCAAAGCGCCCGATCTGGCTGATGCGCCAGGCAGGCCGCTACCTTCCCGAATATCGCGCGCTAAGAGCCGAAAAGGGCGGTTTTCTTGAACTGGTCTATGATTCAGAAGCCGCCGCGGAAATCACGATTCAGCCTTTGAAACGGTTCGGATTTGACGGTGCAATCCTGTTTTCGGACATTCTGATCGTGCCTTATGCAATGGGGCAGGATCTCAAATTCCTGGCGGGCGAGGGCCCGCACCTTTCCCCAAAGCTCGCCGATGCCGCTCTGGAGACGCTGGAAGCCGTGCCTGAGCGCCTTTCACCGATTTACGAGACAGTGAGACGAGTAAAGGCCAACTTGTCGCCAGAGGTGACCATGCTGGGCTTTGCAGGCAGCCCCTGGACGGTCGCTACCTATATGGTCGCTGGCGAAGGCAGCCGGGACCAACATGTCACGCGCGAATATGCCTATCGTGATCCGCAGGCATTTCAGGCCATCGTGGATTCAATCATCGCTGTCACGGTGGAGTATCTTTCCGGCCAGGTGGAAGCAGGAGCGGAAGCCCTGCAATTGTTCGACAGCTGGGCAGGCAGTCTCTCCCCTTCGCAATATGAGCGTTGGGTGATCGCACCAAATGCTGCCATCGCTGCGGAAATGAAACGTCGCCATCCCTTGGCCCCGCTGATCGGTTTCCCGAAAGGGTCGGGCGAGAAGCTTTCCGCCTATGCGCGTGAAACCGGTGTGGATGCCATCGGCGTAGATGAAACGATCGACCCACTCTGGGCAGCGAAGACTCTGCCTGAAGGGATGCCCGTACAGGGCAATCTCGATCCGCTCTTGCTGCTTTCGGGTGGCGAGGAACTGGATCGTCAGGCACGCTATGTATTGGATGCCTTTGCAGAGCGTCCCCACGTATTCAATCTGGGGCATGGAATTGGCCAGACGACCCCGATCACCAATGTCGAGAGGTTGATCGAGGTCGTCCGAGCCTGGGGCAACTGATCGTTTCAGCGAAAGACGGCCAGCTCACTCAGGCTGATATAGCGTTCCTGGCCTTCTCCGCCATTGAGCCCCTTGATCCGCACCCCGGTGGTGCGGATTTCGGGAAATTCAATCAGATAAGAGGCATAATGCGGCCGTAGATGCTTGTCGTTCTGCAATACGGGCTCAGTTACCATCCGTACGCCAGGAACTGCGATCCAGTCCCCGTTCGCGTCCAGATATTCAGCGCTCAACGATGCAAACCATCCGCCATTTTCGCCCATCTTGCCAGTGGTGACCAGCATGCTGCCGATATCGACAGGTTGTGCCCAACGATAACCGAAACTTTCGACACTGGTGGATGCACGTGGGCTTTCGACACTGGCCCCGCCATATGTTTTCCCGTCTCGTAAGGGTTCAAGCGCGCTGTTTTCCAGCGGTCCCAGCAATTCGGCGGCATCCGGGGCGAGGTTTGGTCCTTTCACGATGAATTGTATCTTTTCCGATAGAGTCTTGCCGCCTGCCGTGACACTGATCTCGGTATCGAACAATCCAGAGGACGAAGGCTTCCCGACAATCTGGCCGGAAGAGGTTAGTTCAAGCCCATCCGGTAGGCCGGCTGCTGACCATAGGCGTGTTTCCGGGCCCCCCGCGTAAAGAGCAATGGAGGTATCAGTCCCCAGCAATAGGGTGCGGGGCGGCATGGGTGCGAGTTCGAACGGTGGAGTGAATCTGGCAGAGGGATTCACGACGTAATAGGTTTCGCCATTGTCCTTTTCGATATGGCCGCCTTGTTCGACAATGAGCTTTTCTGCGATCCGCGCCGTGCGCTGGGCAAGATCGCGGATCGAGGCACTCGGCATGTCACGGCGGGACCGGTTGAGATAGCGATCGTTGAAGGGCAGGCTCCATCCCTTGATTGGATAGAGCAGATCTTCGGGGATGGACTTGGTCCCACCGGCCAGAGCCAGCAGCCCGGCCACTGTTGCTGCCTGGTTATCGGCATCGAAACCCATTGCGCTGGCCAGATCGAGCGAGCGGCGGAAATCACCTTCGCCATAGAGCAGAGCCAGGATGGCGCAGGCGCCGTTGAGATTGGCGTCCCAGATCGATTTATGGGCGGTTTCGTCGTAATAGGCCCGGGCCACTTCCTTACGGGCTGCCTTCCAGTCATTTGGATAGCGACGCTTCAGGTCCTTTACGAAGGCAATTGTCCGCGCGAATTGGGAATCCGCCGGGAGCGCGGCCTGGCCGATATCGACCAGTTTTTCGACATCGGATTCGTGAAACGCTGCGGCAAACATCGCACCATAGGCAATCGTAGGTTCCGTACCTGTGCCATCCGCGCTGATCTTTGCTGCCCACAGGGATTTTTCCCTGGCATAATCGATCATCCCCGGAGCCGTGATGGCCCAGATTTCATTGATCAGCTGCGGATCGATCTGGAAGTATTCCGGGTTTAACTCCGTTTCACCGGTCTGTGGAGGATAATATCCCTGACGCATCAGGGCGAGGGCCTGCCGGTTGGCGATCCATACCCAATTATCGATGTGAGCCATCCAGGCATCGCGGATTTGGGCGTAGGTCGGTTCCGCCCCGGCCTCTTCCATCAGGCGCAGATAGATATATTCAATATCCGTGTCGTCATCGGAGAAGGCGCCTCCAAAGGCGTCCATAACTCCAGTCATGTGCGTGGCGCCGAAGTGGGAATGATAATAAGCGATTTCCAGGAAATCGTAGCCATAAGGGAAGGCATCCGGCCCCGGTTCCTCGATATGGATGTTCTCGTGTGGCAGACCGTAGATATTGCCTACCAGTTGCCCCAGCCACGATGCATAAATCCGGTCTTCCAGTTCTGCCTGCGAGATACGCAGCGGTGGGCCGTTTTCTGCAGCGACGGCATCGACAGGCAAGGATAGCGACAGACATGCTGCCCCAAGCAGCAGGCCGAGCTTCGAGCGAAATATCATGATGGTCCCCTTTCCCCCTGACTATGGGAAGTGTGGGGGCAAGGCGCTTGCAACCGGGCGTCCGATCTCTTGACCGTGTCATGCTCTCTCTGCCAAGTGCGGCCGAAATATGCGGGTGAATTCCGCGCCGTTTTGGCGTAAACGACCCGCATGCAGGAAGTGCTCTCCATGCTTTACTACTGGCTCAAGGCTGGCCACATCATCTTCGTGATCTTCTGGATGGCCGGGCTATTCATGCTGCCGCGCTATTTCGTGTATCATCAGGAATGTGCGCCGGATTCTACGGAAAATGCGGTGTGGATCGATCGGGAACGCAAACTGCTGAAGATCATCCTGCTGCCTTCAATCATTGTGGTTTGGGTTCTGGGCCTATTGCTGGCCTGGCAGATCGGCGCCTTTAGTCAGGGTTGGTTCCATGCCAAGTTGCTGCTGGTCCTGATCCTTTCCGGCTATCACGGCTGGCTTTCCGCCTATGCCAAGGCGCTCGCCAGAGGGGAACGCAAGCTGGAAGGCAAGAAACTGCGTATGCTGAACGAAGTACCGGGAATGGCCGCAGCGCTGATCGTCGTGCTGGTGATCATCAAACCGTTCTGAAGTTTTCAACCTGACCTGAACTGGTGCGCAATTTACGGCAGGCCGTGATGCTTGTCCTTCCATTGCGAATTGACGCGAAGGCGCCGCGCGCCTATTTCCGGGGAACTCCGGCAATCGCCGCCATCCAAGGCGGCAGGGTCTGCTTTCTCCAAGCCCTGGTGACCCGTCGGCTTCCCGAACATATCCCGAGTGGAACAGACACATGCATTTGAAAGAATTGAAAAAGAGGACGCCGGCCGAACTGGTTGCCATGGCGGAGGAATATGAGGTCGAAGGCGCATCCACCATGCGCCGTCAGGATCTCATGTTCGCGATCCTCAAGGAAGTGGCTGAAGACGGGGAGGAAATCCTCGGCGTCGGCACCATTGAAGTGCTGCAGGATGGCTTCGGCTTCCTGCGCAGCCCGGAGGCGAATTATCTTGCCGGCCCGGACGATATCTATGTCTCGCCCAATCAGGTCCGTAAATGGGGCCTGCGTACCGGTGACACGGTTGAAGGCGAAATCCGCGCGCCCAAGGATGGCGAACGCTATTTTGCGCTGACAAAGCTCACCAGCGTCAATTTCGACCATCCCGATGCGGTGCGCCACCGCACCAATTTCGACAATCTGACGCCGCTCTATCCCGATGAGCGCCTGGTTCTCGATACGGTCGATCCGACGGTGAAGGACAAGTCCGCCCGCGTGATCGATCTCATTGCTCCGCAGGGTAAGGGGCAGCGCGCCCTGATCGTGGCTCCTCCCCGTACCGGTAAGACGGTGCTGCTGCAGAACATCGCCAAGGCGATTACCGACAATCATCCGGAAGTCTTTCTGATCGTCCTTCTGGTGGATGAGCGGCCGGAAGAAGTGACCGATATGCAGCGCTCGGTGAATGGCGAGGTGATCTCCTCCACATTCGACGAGCCCGCTTCGCGTCACGTGCAAGTTGCTGAGATGGTTATTGAAAAGGCAAAGCGCCTGGTCGAGCACAAGAAGGATGTGGTGATCCTACTGGATTCCATCACCCGCCTTGGCCGGGCTTACAACACCGTGGTGCCGAGTTCCGGCAAGGTACTGACCGGCGGTGTGGACGCCAATGCCCTGCAGCGGCCGAAGCGCTTCTTCGGTGCGGCCCGTAATATCGAGGAGGGCGGTTCGCTCTCGATCATTGCCACCGCGCTGATCGATACCGGAAGCCGGATGGATGAAGTTATCTTTGAAGAATTCAAGGGCACGGGTAACTCGGAAATCGTGCTTGATCGCAAGGTTGCAGACAAGCGCATCTTCCCCGCGCTGGATGTCGGCAAGAGCGGCACCCGCAAGGAAGAGCTACTCGTTGGCAAGGACCAGCTCAGCAAGATGTGGGTGCTGCGCCGCATCCTGATGCAGATGGGTACGGTGGATGCGATGGAATTCCTCCTCGATAAGATGAAGGATTCCAAGACCAACGAAGACTTCTTCGCGACGATGAATCAGTAAGGGTTTGGATGGTTGCCCGCTCTCCCTTCCGCTCGGTAATTACCGGCGGACCGGGGGCGGGCAAGTCCACCCTGCTGGATGCGGCCGCTGATGCGGGCTTGGCAGTCTCTCCCGAAGTGGCTCGGGACATCCTTCAGGCTCCAGGCGGGATGGAACTGCGTGAGCGGAATCCCTTCGGCTTTGCTGAAGCAATGCTTTTGCAGGAGCTGGCTGCCTTCAATAATAGCAGCCAGTATCCGGCCCCGGTTCTGTTCGATCGTGGATTTTCCGATATTGCGGGGTTTCTCCAGCTGGAGGGATTGTCCGTTCCAGCAGAGCTGGACAGGATCTGCCGCGAAATGCGCTATGAAGGGCCGGTGTTTCGCGCCCCGCCGTGGCGCGAAATTTACGCTCAGGATGCAGAGCGTATCCAGGATTGGGAAGCGGCCGTGGCTAGCGATGCGGCGGTTATCGCCGCATGGCGCCACTATGGATATGGTCCGGTTGATCTGCCGTTGACTTCTGTAGAACAACGGCTGAAGTTCATCACGCACCGGCTGAACCCGGCTTAAGTGAGGTTCTCCGCAAGGAATTCCCGCGTGCGTTGGTCTGCCAACCGGGCGCCTTCCTCATTGCGGCGCTTGCCTGATGTGGCGGCAAAGCCGTGATCCAGCCCTTCATAATCATACAATGTTACCCGGGGATGGGGGTCCAACTCCTTGTGCATAGCCGCCTGAGCTTCCGGGCTTACGAAATGGTCTGCCGTGGGGACGTGCAACATTAGCGGGCGGGCAATGGCATGGGACTCGTCCAACATCTGATCGATCATCACGCCGTAATACCCTACGCTGGCGTCCACATCCGTGCGAGTGGCTGCCATGTAAGCGAGCCTGCCTCCCAGGCAGAAACCGAGGACGCCGACTTTTGCAACGCCCATTTCCGCGCGGATGAACTTCACACAGGCTTCGATGTCTCTCACCCCGTCATCGGCGGAATATTGCATCATATTGTCGATTGCCTGCTTGAATTCGGTCTCGACATCCGGGTTCAGGTCGCTTCCAGGTGCGAAACGCCAGAACAGATCGGGCGCAAGCGCGAGATAGCCCTGTGCAGCCCAGTCATCGCATTTCTGCACGATCCCCGCATTAACGCCGAAGATCTCAGGGATGACGATCACAGCTGCTCGTGGAGTTCCCTCGGGGCGCGAACACCATGCGGGAATGCTGCCTTCGCCATTAAGGGCGGGGACGGTGAGATTGGTGGGCATGGGAATCTCCTCTCGCTGCCTGAAGCGTAAACTATGGCCCGGCGATGGACTTTGCCAGCACCCTGTGACAGCCTTGCAGCCCGCAAGGCAGATCGCCATTTGTCTTACAGGCATTTTCTGCCCAAGGAGGCTACGTAATGAAGGTCCATGTCGAGATCGATTGCACCCCGGAAGAGGCGCGCCGCTTCATGGGTTTGCCTGACGTGGAAAAAGCCAACCAAGTTTATATGGATGCGATTGCCAAGGGGATGCAGGGTGTCACCAATGTCGATCAGCTTCAGGAATATGCCAAGAATCTCGCTCCCATGGGGCAGTTCGGATTGAAGCTGTTCCAGAACTTCATGGAAAGCGGTGCCGCCTTCACCGAGGGGGCGAAGAAAAAAGGGGATTAGCCCGGCGGCTGACCTAGCTGTGCATTTGCGCTAGGCGCGCATGGATGGATACGATTTTCGCTCTCTCCAGCGGGCAACCTCCGGCAGCTATCGGGGTGTTTCGCATCAGTGGCCCCCAGGCAGCCGAGACCTTGCGTAATCTGGCTGGCGCTATACCCGCGCCTCGGCGGGCCAGTTTCAGGACATTGCGTGATGCCGACGGGGGTGTGCTCGATCAGGCTCTGGTCCTTTGGTTTCCCGGTCCGAACACTGCTACCGGGGAGGATTTGGCTGAGTTGCATCTCCATGGTGGTCGTGCGGTTGTTGCCGGGGTGGAAAAAGCGCTAACGGCGTTCAGTGGCCTGCGCAGGGCAGAGCCGGGGGAATTCACCCGCCGTGCTTTCGCCAATGGCCGCATGGACCTCGCGGAGGCAGAGGGTCTTGCCGATCTCCTGCTGGCGGAGACAGAACTTCAGCGTCGCGCCGCGATGGAGATGGCGGGTGGTTTGCTGTCACGTCAGGTCACTG
>MKUB01000050.1 GCA_001898545.1 Sphingomonadales bacterium 63-6
GCATCCGCCCCGGTCAGGATCAGGCGCGTGGCCGCGACGTTGAGCGACAGGCGATAGAGCGTGGCCACCAGCAGCAGCGAGGGGAACGTCGAAAATTCCACCGGCTTCCTGACATAGAAAGTCAGCAGCATGATCGTCAGCCCGAAGCCGAAATTGACGATGATCGCCAGGTCCAGCAGCGCCGGGGGAATGGGGGAGAAGAGGATCAGCAGGATCATCACCGTGCCGATCACCAGCACCAGATCCTTGTTCCTGCCCAGCAGCTTACCCATTGTTTCCGGTCTCCTCCGGCCGAGCGCGTTCCCGCCGCAGCCTTGCATAATGGCGGGCCACGCCGTGGAAATGCTTCGCCCCGATGGGCCGCCCGGCCTCGCAATCACGGAACAGGGCGCGGGCCAGCGCCGGGTCTGCGATCACCGGCAGGCCCAGCAGGCGCGCCTTGCGTTTCAGCAATTGCGCAAAGTGATTGCGCCCCTTGGCGCGCACGATGGGCGCCGCCATCTCATCGGGCCGATATTGCAGGGCGACGGCGAAATGCTCGGGATTGACGACAAGAAAGTCCGACCCGTCGAGCTTGCCCAGCCCGTCGGATTGCTTGCGCATTTCCTCGTGCAACTGGCGGCGCTTCTGCTTGAGGCGCGGCTCCCCTTCCCGCTCCTTCGCCTCGCGCGTGACGTCCCGCCGGCTCATCCGCATCTGCTTGCGGAATTCGCTGCGGGCGACGATCTGGTCCAGCACCATGAAGGCGAAGGCCGCGCCGAGAAACGCCAGCACCAGCCGCGTTGCCGCGCTCCCCATGGCCCGGCCCAGCGTTGCGGCATCGCCCATGCTGTCGGCAAAGCTGCGCATGGCCCAGTCGATTAGCAGCCAGGTGATGGCGGTATACCCCACCAGCTTGAGCAGGTTCTTCCCCGTTTCCTTCAGCATTTTCAGAGAAAACAGGCGCTTGAGCCCCTTGGCCGGATTGAGCCGGCTGAAATCTGGCTTGAGCGGCGCGGTAGTGAAAATGAAACCGCGCAATTGCAGCAGTTCCAGCAGGACGAGCAGCACCATCGCCACCAGCCCCAACACGATCAGGGGCTGGAAGGCAGGCCAATAGAGCGCAGCGACGCTGGCCAGAACATCGTCCGCCTCGCGCGTGTGATCGATGCCCGAGGTGAAGCTGAGCCGCATGAGCGCGGCGATCCGCGCCACGAAGCCTTCGCCTGCAAACAGGCCGACGGCGGCCAGCGCGGCAAGGCTGCCCATGAAGCCGAGGTCCATCCCGCGCGCGACCTGCCCTTTCTCGCGCGCCTTGCTTAGGCGAAAGGGCGTCGCTTCCTCGCTGCGGTTCTGGTCCTGCCCTTCGGCCATGTTCAGCCCCCCGCGCCCAGCAGGCCCGGTGCCCGTTCCACCGCCAGCCGCAACAGGCGCAGGGCAAGGCCGGTGGACAGGGCGAGCGCCACGGGCAGAGTGGCCAGCATGGCAATGGACTTCACCTGAAAGCCCAGCAACAGCATGTTCATCTGCGGCAGCGTGCGCGACATGAAGGCAATGGCGAGATCGAGCAGGAACAGCACCAGCATCACCAGCGCAAACAGCCCCATCGCCAGCGTGAAGGACGTGCCCAGCAGCGCGCCTATGGCCGCCATATCGCCGCTGCGAACCGCATGGCCCACGGGCAGCGCCTCCAGCGAGGCGGACCACAAGGCCAGTAGGTCATATGGTCCGCCGGATGTGAAGAAGATCAGAGCGGCGGCATAGGAGAACACCGTCCCCGCCAGCGGCATCTGCGCCTGAGTGGTGGGATCGGCCACCGTGGCGAGGCCGAAGCCCGCCTGAATATCCACGGCCCCGCCCGCCCACTGGATCGCGGCGAAGGCGATCTGCAGGGAAAGCGCGATGGCCATGCCGACGAGCAATTCCCCCGTGGCGAGCGACAGGAGCGATTGCCCCTGCTCCAGTGCGCCCAGCGCGGCGGCTGGATTGCCTGCCACCAGCGCCATGGCGAGCGCAAGGGCCAGCAACAGCCGGATCGGCACGGGCAGACGCAGCAGCGTGAACGGCGGCGCGAAGGCGAGCGTCGGCACGATCCGCAGGCTGACGAGCAGCACCGCCTCGATCCGGAAGGCCAGTTCTTCCACCCGCGCCTCTAATGACCGAGGCTGGGGATGACGAGATAGAGCGAACGGGCAAAATCGGTCAGCCGCGCGAGCATCCACGGGCCCAGCGCAACCAGCGTGAAGCCCGCCACCAAAGTCTTGGGCACATAGCTGAGCGTGATTTCCTGAATTTGCGTCGCGACCTGGAAGATCGAGATCAACAGGCCCACCACCAAAGTGGCAATCAGCACCGGGCCGGAGATAACCAGCCCGGTCCACAATGCCTCATACAGGAAGCCCAGCGCCCGATCCGCGCCCATCCCAAATCCCCTTCTTGCCGGGGCGAGCCTATGGAGCGCGGCGACGGGCACTCAAGCAGGGATGGAACCTCTTTCGATCTATATGGCTCCAATTTGGAGGTGCTGCACGGCCATGGGCCCTGCGCCAATCATCACGATCGTGAAAATTCCGGCGTCTTGCAGTTGTCAAACGGCCAATGCGGGATAATGAGACCGCATAAATCGTGGGGGAGAAACCATGTCGAAATTTTCCGATGAGTCGCAGACGCCCGCCAATCTGGCACGGCGCGATTTTCTGGGCGTCGCTGCCCTCGGCACCGGGGCGGCGCTGGCGGGCATGGGCGCAGTTTCCGCACCGGCCAGCGCGGCAACGCCTGCCTCCCCCGCCCCGCAAGTGGATTTCCCCAGCGACCCGCGCGCCTTCGGTGGCGGCCCGGCCGGAACCAATGTCCGCGCCGAAATCGATCTTTACGATTGCGAAGTGGAGGGCCAACTCCCCACCGGCCTCGACGGCACTTTCTATCGCGTAGGGCCCGATCCGCAGTACCCGAAGTCCAAGGAGCATGAGAGCGACATCGTGTTCGATGGCGAGGGCCATGTCTCCATGTTCCGCCTCAAGGACGGGCATGTGGATTATCGCACCCGCTATGCCAAGACGCAGCGTTGGAAGGCGCAGCACGAGGCTCGCCGTTCGCTGTTCGGCATGTATCGCAATCCCTATACGGACGATCCCAGCGTCAAGGGTCTGAGCCGCGGCACGGCCAACACCCAGCTGTTCGTGCATCACAAGAAGCTGCTGGTGTTCAAGGAAGACAGCCCGCCGGTCTATATGGACCCGAACACGCTGGAAACTCTGGACGATTACTACACTTTCGGCGGCAAGCTGGATAGCCAGACCCACACCGCCCACCCGAAGATCGATTCCGAAACCGGCGAATATATCAGCTTCGGTTACGAGGCGACCGGCCTCTGCTCCAAGGACCTGTTCATCTTCTCGGCAGACCGGAACGGCAATGTGAACTGGTCGGCCAAGGTGCAGGCCCCCTATGCCGGGATGATGCACGATTTCGCGGTGACGCAGAAACACGTGATCCTCTACCTCACCAACATGATCTCCGACATGGACCGGATCAAGGCCGGCGGGGTCCACTTCTCCTATGACAGCAAGCGCCCCTGCTATCTGGGCATCATGCGCCGTGGGGGCGATGGCAAGGACCTGAAGTGGTTCACCGGGCCCAATTTGTTCTGCACTCATGTGATGGGCGCCTGGACCGATGGGAACAAGGTGACCGTGGACATGGATGGTGGAGAAGGGAACCAGTTCCCCTTCTTCCCCAGCCTGCATGAGCCCTTCGATCCGGTGAAGGGCACGGGCTATGTCCGCCGCTTCACCGTGGACCTCTCCAGCAAGACGAATGACCGCTATCAGGTGGAAACGCTCTATCCGCAGATCACCGGCGTACTGGCCCGGCAGGATGACCGTTATCACACCGTGCCCTATCGCTATGGCTTCCTGAACACCACCGGCGCGCGTGGCGGCGGCGGGGGCGGCTGGGCCATGTTCGACCATCACACCGGCAAGGTGGAGGTGGCGACGGTGCCTGACTATTCGCTCTCCGAAATGACTTTCGTGCCCCGCAGGAAAGACGCGCCGGAAGGCGACGGCTATCTGATCGGCCTTGGCAGCAGCCAGAAGGAGGCCGGGCGCAGCGATCTTATCCTGTTCGACACGAAGGACATTGCCGCGGGGCCCGTCGCCCGGGTAAAGATGCCGTTCAAATGTGTCGGCCAGGTTCATGGCTTCTGGGCAGATTCTAGCGACCTTCCCCCCATTGCGTGAGTGAGACGATTATGAAGACGATCTGGCGCGGCGCGGCCGCTGCCGCAGCTGTGTTGGCGCTGGCCGGTACCGCATTGACCGGTGCATGGGCCGGGGCGGATACTCCTTCCGGCCCCGCCTGGGTGGACGAGGCGCGCATGGCCGCGCCCGATCCCGGCCAATGGCTGAGCGGCGGGCGCACTTATGACGAGCAGCATTTCAGCCCGCTCACCCAGATCAACGACAAGAATGTCGGCCAGCTGGGCCTCGCCTGGTATGCCGACATCGATACAGAGCGCGGCATGGAAGCCAGCCCGCTGATGATCGACGGGGTGCTCTACAACGTCCAGCCGTGGAATATCGTCACTGCCTATGACGCGAAGACGGGCAGGCAGCTGTGGCGCTTCGATCCTCAAGTACCCTTGAAGTTCGGTCGCCTGGCCTGTTGCGACATCGTTTCGCGCGGTCTGGCTGCCTGGAAAGGCCACATCTTTGTCGCCACACTGGACGGGCGGCTGATCTCGCTCGATGCCAAGACCGGCAAGCAGGTCTGGTCCACGCTGACGGTCGATAATTCCAAGAGCTACACCATCACAGGCGCCCCGCGCGTCTATGAAGGCAAGGTGGTGATCGGCAATGGCGGCGCCGAAAAGGGCGTGCGCGGCTATGTCAGCGCCTATGATGCCGAAACCGGCGAGATGGACTGGCGTTTCCACACCGTGCCGGGCGATCCGGCGCTGGGCTTTGAAAACGAAGCCATGGAAATGGCCGCCAAGACCTGGACCGGCGAATGGTGGAAGGCCGGCGGTGGCGGCACCGTATGGGATGCGCTGGCCTTCGATCCTGAAACCCACCTGCTCTATATCGGCGTGGGCAATGGCTCGCCCTGGGTGCGCAAGTGGCGCAGCCCCGGCGGCGGGGACAATCTGTTCCTGGCCAGCATCATGGCGCTTGATGTGCGCACCGGCAAATATGTCTGGCATTACCAGACCACGCCGGGCGAGGAGTGGGATTACACCGCTACCCAGCAGATGATCCTGGCCGACATCGAACTGGGGGGCAAGCAGCGCAAGGTGCTGATGCAGGCGCCCAAGAACGGCTTCTTCTACATCCTCGACCGCGTGACCGGCGAATTGCTGAGCGCGGAGAAATATGTGCCGATCACCTGGGCCAGCCATGTCGACATGAAGACCGGCCGCCCGGTGGAAAATCCGCAGGCGCGCTATGGTGAAGTGCCGGTGCTGATCTCGCCCGGCGCGGGCGGCGGGCACAATTGGAACCCGATGGCCTACAGCCCGCTGACGGGGCTGGTCTATATCCCGGTGACCGAGACCTATATGGGCTATGCCGCCGCTTCCAGCTTCGATCCTGCGAACCCCGGCACGGGTGCGAATTACACCGGCTATGAGGCTGAGCGCAAAGCGATCACCGATTATGCCGACAAGCATTCCAAGGCCTGGCTTTCCGCCTGGAACCCCCGCACCGGCAAGGAAGCCTGGCGCGTTCCCGCTCCGCTGAAGGGCAGCGGCGGGGTACTGGCGACGGCGGGCAATCTGGTGTTTGAAGGCACCATCGGCGCCACCTTTGCCGCCTATCGCGCCGACACTGGCGAGAAGGTCTGGGAACTACCGGTGCAGAACGTGCCGATTGCCGCACCGATCACCTATATGGTCGATGGTGAGCAATATGTGGCGGTCAACACCGGCTGGGGCGGCGGGCTCGCCCATGTCGAACGCTCCAACTATGCGGCCCTGTTCCTGGGCAAGCCACGCCTGCTGGTGTTCAAGCTGGGCGGCAAGGCCAGCCTGCCCCCGCCGCCTGAGGAATCCCGCGCCATCACGGAGCTGAGCGCTCCGCCCAAGGTGACCGCAAGCGCGGAAGTGGTGGCAAAGGGCGAAGCGCTCTATGGCACCAATTGCGCGCTGTGCCACGGCGTTGCGGCGCGCGGCGGCGTGAAGGATCTGCGCCACATGACGCCGGAAACCCATCAGGAATTCCTCGACATCGTGATCGGCGGCAAGCGTGAGGCGAACGGCATGGCCAGCTTCGCAGACATCCTGTCGAAGGAAGATGCCGAGGCGATCCATCAATATGTGATTGCCCGCGCCAATATCGACTGGAACGGGAACTAAGGGAAAGGAAGCGATCATGCGCATCAACACCGCAAGGACAATCCGCGGGGCCGCGCTTGCCGCCGCCCTGCTGCTGGGCGCCGCTGCCCCCGCCGCCATCAGTGCCGAACCGACCTATGGCCCCCGTTATGCGGAGGACCGGGCCGAGATCGAGGACCTGATGGCGCGCTATCTGTTCGCCATCGATTATTTCGACTGGGACGCCTACGTCGCCACCTTCGCCGAGGATGGCGAGCTTGAATTCGCAAACGGCACCACCAAGGGCCGCGAGGCAATCCGCAAGACGGTGATGAGCTTCACCGAAAGCATCGGCAAATATTACCACACGGAAGACGGCAAGCCCGCCAAGCTGCGCCATGTGGTGCTGCAATCTTCCATCCGCGTGGAAGGCGATCGCGCCTGGGCCCGCACCCAATGGGTCGAAATGGCCAACCATGGCCCCGGCGACACCATGAAGATGGGCACTTACGGTATCTATGAGGATGAACTGACCCGCGTGGATGGACACTGGCTGTTCGCCAAGCGCCGCGTCCTCAATGAATTCATTCCCAAGCGCAATTCCGGCCCCAAGAACCCGGTGCGCGATATGGACGAAAAGGCAGAGGCCTGGCTGGCCGCTCATTGAGGCCGGGCTCATTGATGGCGACTTGAAAGAGAATGCTGCGTCTTTGCAGGCCCGCTGGGAGGTTGCGGGTTCTGGCAAAGACGCAGCCAGTGCCGTTTCCGCCCCCCGGGAGATGGTCGGCGGGCAGAGCGGATTTTTCAGCTTTCCAGCGAATTATTCCCCGAAGCCGTAAATGCGCTGCGCATTGTCATGCAGGAACTTGCTCGCCTCGGTGGGCGTGAGCAGCTCGGTCGCTTCAAGCGCCATCCGGACCTTCTCATCATAGGTCCACAACATGCTCTGACCCACATCGGACCCCCAGACCAGCCGGTCCGGGCCGAATATATCGACCATGAAACGCACCAGATCCGCTGCCCGGACGCCCGCCTTCACCAGCCGTTCCATATTGATCTCGGTGATCTTGAAATGGATGTTGGGAGTGTCGCGGAACAGGGCGATGGTGTCGTTGATCCCGTAATCGGGCGCCGGCGGCATCACTACTACTTCGCCGGCTTCTTCCCGCAGGGCCACTTCATATTGCGACATGCCGTAAGGCATGGCCCCGTGATCGAGGATGATGGGAAGATCGCGATATTTTTCAGCCAGCAGCTTCAACAGAGGCAGCAGATAAGGCAGCTGGTTGTTGAAGAAGATCAGCGTCATGGGCGTGCCCAATTCGGCGCAGGCATCCCATACTTCCATGGCCGTGGGTGAACACATCCAGGCCGTGTCGAGGAACCAGGGGCGCGAAGTAGCCATGCGGAAGCCGCAGGCCAGCCCGGCCTGCACCATTTCGCGATAGGCCCCCGGAGTTTCCGGGTCCTGCGTATCGAGGATCACAACAGAACGCAGCCGGTCAGGATAACGCGCCGTGGAATCCAGAATATAGCTGTTGTCGTAGCCATAAATATGCCCACGCTGGACCACGCAGGACATCGTCACTCCATTGGCGTCCATCATCTCGATCAGGGCTTCCGCCGTAACCGAAAAACTCGTGCGTTCGGGTGTCGGCAAGCTGGGGGAGAAGGGTCTGGGCGGATATTTCTCCCAGTCTTCGGAAATCAAATGTGCATGTGTATCGAGCAGGTGGAGCGCCATCCTCCCAGTTCCTCGCTTTGCCGGACGGACCGGCCTTGTCTTCCGGCGGAGCCTTCAGACGTAATCTTCAAATCGTGGCGAGGCCCCGAGCGCCCCGCCTGACACTGCATTCCGGTGTCCCCGGCCAGGCCCACAAGGGCATGGCCGGGGCACATGGGCTCAGAACTGCTTCTTGAGAGTGAGCGACCATTCACGCGGCGGGGCAGGCTGCGCATCGGTCTGCGGATAGCCAAGGCCCTGATAGTCGAAGACATTGCGATAGTAGAACTTGTTGAACAGGTTCACCACGCCTGCCGCAACCGAGAAGCCATGTTCGTCATTCTGGTAAGTGAGACGAGCATTGAACAGCGACTTGGCCGGCATCAGGTAGTTATATTTGGTCGACAACCCGCTGACGATCTGGCTGCTCTCGAAGGTCCAGTCGAGACGCGGCGTGATGGACCCGCCCAGCGCATCGGCTTCGATCCGGTATTGGATGCCGGCACTTGCTGTCCAGAACGGGTTGCTCTGGCGGCGGTTGACTGTGCGAGCCTCGATATCCGGCGAGATGAACTTGGACCAGCCGACCGAACCGTTGATTTCCAGCCCGTCGATCGGGTTGATCGTATATTCGGCCTCCACCCCGCGGATCGTGGCGGGCTGATTGCGGAAATAGCTGCGACCAAGGCAGACGATGCCGGTATTCCCGGGCAGCGTGGTGGTGCTGCAACGGGTAGATCCCGCAGGGCCGCCCGGCAGCGGTTCGAGCTGCTGGTTGCCTGCCTGCGGCTGGCCATTGTCGTTAAGCAGTGCTTCTGCCCCGCTGATCGTGGTCGGGCGGTTCTTGAAATCAGTGTAGAAGGCCGCGAGGTTCAGGCGCACCCGCCGATCGAACAGGTCCAGCTTGGCCCCGATTTCATAGGCGATGTCTTCCGAGGCTTCGCTCTGTTCAACCTGGGTGAACTGCAGCGGACGGGTATTATAGCCCGGCAGGCTGTATCCCGTGGCCGCCGATGCGTAGAACATCAGGTTGTTGTTCGGCTGGAAATTGGCGCCGAGCTTCCAGCTGAACTTCTTGCTTTGCGGCACCACCTTGAAAACGATGTCCGAAGCGGTGGTCTGCCAGCTGACATCCGAGATGTTGCTGAAGTTGACCACCATCTTGTCATCGGAATAGCGGCCGCCCAGCACGATGCCGAAGCGCTCGCCGAAAGGCCGGACCGTGGCATTGGCGAACACTGCCTTGCTGGTCGGCTTGTAAGTGGTGTGCAGCGCACGCTGCAGGCCGGAACTGGCCTGGATCAACGAGGCGCGCTGGTCGCCATCCGCATCGAAATAGAAACCGCCAACAACCCAGTCGATCAGGTCCGACGTACCGGACAGGCGAACTTCAGCCTGGGTATATTTCTGCTTCAGATTGTTGATCACATGTTCGACCACGATCGGCATGCCGTCCGTGTCGAAAGTGTGGGTTTCATCCAGATCGCGATGGGCCACCACAGCGGTCAGATCGATATTGCCGCCCAGATCCCAGTTCAGCTTGCCCGAAACGCCCCAGTTCCGCAGGTTGTTATGATCGGGAAGAGCATAACCGCCACGGGTACACTGCCCGCGCTCATTGACTGAGCCGTTATAATAGGTGTTGCCCGGGATCACCGTGCAAGCCGCGATCCGGTCCGTATAGGTCACATAGGTGGAATAGGGATCGCCGGTCATGAAGCGCTTATCGATTGTCAGGCCCCAGTAATTGGCCTGGCTCTTCATGTTGCTGTTGGCCCGGGTGGGATCGACATCCACCACCGAGTCAGCCGCGTTTTCTGACAGGTCACGCAGGTAATCGGCGGTCAGCGTCAGCTTGATCGAAGGCGAAGCCTCCCACAGGAAGCTGCCGCGAACGGCACGCACATCCTCGCCCCCGAAATGGCCGATAGTGCAATCGTCCACCGTATCGAACTTCGTGGAGTTCTGCAGCGGCGTGGTGAAGGGGAAGCTGCCGGCAAGCTCGGGAGTGCCGCGCCGGTTCATTTCGCAGGTGAAGTCCAGCTGCTTCTGATAGCCCTCACGCTTCTTCGACAGGCCCGAAACCAGCAGGGCAGCACTCTCGCCGATGGGCAGGTTGAAGCCCGCGCGCAGATCCGTGCGGTTATAGGAACCGACCGTGACTTCACCATAGGCCGAGGCTTCGCCCGTGCGCGGCTGCCGCGCGACGACGTTGATCGCACCGCCCAGCGAGTTGCGTCCGAACAGCGTGCCCTGAGGCCCGCGCAGCACTTCGATATGGTCGATGTCGAGCAGGTCGAAATTGGCGCCCAGCAGGACCGGATAATAGACATCGTCGATATAGAAGGCGACGGGCGGCTGGCCCGCCAGGCTGGTGTCGCCCGAGCCGATGCCGCGAATGAAGGCGGAAACGCCGGGGCCGAAAGCACCCTGCACACGCCGGAACTGCGCATTCGGCACGACCGAGGTCAGATCGCCGATGTTGGTAACGCCGCGCTCTTCCAGAGCTTCGGACGTTACAGCCGTGATGGCGATCGGAGTGTCCTGGAGATTGGTCGCCTGCCGGGTGGCAGTAACGACGATATCCTTGATGCCTTCCTCTCTCGGGGCAGGCGCGGCCTTGTCCTGCGCCAATGCGGGTTGCGCGCTCGCCATTGCAGCAAGCGAAATCGCCGCCAATGCCAATCCTTTTTTCATTAAATCCCTCCCACCGTTTCTCAAGTGATGTTGACGGTGAGGTATTCCGGGCTGCACCTTGTAACTTGACTGCGCGGGCAGAAGAATTTGTTCGCTTCTGCATCAGGCGATACGGCGGGTTTAACCGGCATTCGCGGAAGAAATTTCGATTACCATTCGCACCCGAAGCGGCCAGGCAATCAGATCGCAAGAATCTGAAATACAACAATATTTCTTGAAATCATGATGGCGTTCAACATGCCTCTGCGGGAAACCGGCCAACGTTACCCGAGCCATATGGGCAAGAATTCACTCCGCCTGCATCAACTAAAACGGAAGGCCCCATAAATGCGAACGGCCTAACGCCCAACGGCAAAGGGCGCACAGTCACCCGTGCGCCCTCCCCCATATTGCCGGCATCCTTTTGGGGACGCCGAAATTCAGCCCACAGGCTCGGCCAGGGCTGAAACCGTTGTCAGGCCGGCCTTGCGATAATCGCGCGGGGCCATGCCGTATTTTTCATGAAAGGTGCGCGTGAAGTGGGCCGCGCTGTTGAACCCCCAGGAGAAGGCAATCTCGGTCAGCGTATGGGCGTTCCAGGCCGGGTTGCACATCTGGCGGGCGCATTCTTCCAGCCGGCGCCGCAGGATATAGGCGCTCATCTTCTCGCCGCCGGGGGCAAAGACGGTGCGCAGATAGCGAGGCGAAACCCTGAGGCCGGTCGAGATGCTGGCCGGGGACAGGTCCGGATCGCGCAGATTATCCTCGATGAACTGGATCACGTCCTTTCGGCGCTGCCATGCGATGGCCGAGGCATCCTGCCGCGCGTCGAACCCCATGGTATAGGACATGGAGATCATTTCGAGCAGGTAACGCGCCACCCGGTCTTCATGCATGGGTGAGAAATCGCGCCCGACCCCGGCGCTCAGCTCGCGCACCATTGCGGCAACCGCGCCGGTGAGCCCGGTTGCCCGGCCCAGATGCTGGCCGCAGAACTGCTCGGGCGTGGGAAGATAGGCTCGCAGCACCTCCGGCGGCACGCGGACCATCACGGTCACCGAGCGGTCATTGGTACGGAAATAATGCGGCAGGCCCGTGTCACACAGGACGAAATCGCCCGCCACCAGCTCCGCTTCCTTGCCGCAGTGATAAAAGGTGCTCTGCCCTTCCGCCTGCAGCAGGAAATTATACATGCGCGGCGTGTTCGACGCGATGTGGCTCTGCTTGCGCTCCACACTGCAGCGATCGACGGAGAGCCGTGCCAGCTTGACCGGGCCAAGCTGGCCGATCTGCAATTCAGCGTCGAACTTGTCCTTGTCGCCCGGCGTGAACTCCACCTTGCTCATCCGCGTGGCGTAAATGGCGTTCCACGCCGCAGCGCGCCCCGCAGTGGGTAAGCCCAGTGTGCTGAAAAACTCCATCAGGCCATTCCTCCCGGTGGGCCCCATCCTTTTCGGACGGTAACCCGCAAATCCGTGAGCGAGTGGTCGCACCTGCGATTGTGTAAGTCAACTCACACGGATCATGCCAGATTGGCTCGCATGCCAGTGCAACCCGCGCTTTACCCGCAAGGCAATGACACTTGATGGATTCTGACCCGAGGGCGCCGCTCTTGACTGAAATGGCGTAATGATCGGCCCTGAGACGACGCGAGGGCAATCGAACCTTGCCCAACCCGCCCATGCCCCGCATGGCTTGCTGCGGGAGGCCCTCTACTCAAGAAAATATGGGAGCGATGCCGTGACGCAAGGTTTGGCAGAATTGCCGCGTATCCTCATTCCCCTGACCGCGACGCTCATGGTCCTGAACGCCACGTCAGCCCAGGCGCAACAAGTGCCTTCCGCACAGCTGGACCAGTTGGCGCGCGATGTGGAGCGCGTGGAATCCGTGCGCGCCGTGAAGGATCTTCAGCGCAGCTATGCCCAATATGCCCAATTCGCCCTGTGGGACGAGATGGCTCCCCTCTTCGCCCGAGACGCGCGCATTGTATGGGGGGACAAGACCATTTCCGGCTCGAAAGCCATTGCAGACTGGCTGAAAGCCCGGGTGGGCGGGGCCAAGGGCCTGCCACCTGGCGCATTGCACAGCGAGCTGATCGAGGATGACATTATCAACCTCTCGGTCGACGGCAAAAGCGCCAAGGGCCGCTGGGAAACGATGTCCATGATGGGCGATGGCAAAGGCAAGACCCGTATCGAAGGCGGCATCTACGAGAATGAATATGTGCTGGAAGACGGCAAGTGGAAGCTCTCGCTGATGCGCTACTACCCCCAATATGAAGGGGATTATGACAAGGGCTGGTCGAATATCGGGGGTAAGGATCTGCCCCAGATCCCCTATCACTTCACCGTGGACGAAACGGGCATCCCGATCCCGGCCCCGCAGGGTCCTGCGCCGGAAAGCCCGGCCAGCCTGAGCGAGCTGGAACAGCGGATCGACCTGCTCAACCAGGAAGACGCGGTCCGCAATCTGCAGAACGCCTATGGCTATTATGTGGATCGCAAGATGTGGACCGACGTGACTGATCTGTTCACTGACGATGCCGTGGTGGAAATCGCCGGAGCAGGTAATTTTACCGGCAAGGAAGGCGCACGCCGCGCCATGGAACTGATGGGGCCGGAAGGGCTCACTCACGGTCAGCTCAATGACCGCCCCCTGTTCGGCACCATGGTGGAAGTGCTGCCCGGCGGCACGGAAGCCGTTTCGCGCGGACTGGAACTGGGCATGATCGGCGAAGCGGACAAGGGCACCGCTTCCTGGGAGTTCACGATCTTCCGCAATCGCTTCGTCAAGGATCAGGGCCTGTGGAAGATCAAGGAACTGCATCTCTACCCACTGGTGAAGGCCGATTACGGCCCCGGCTGGGGTAAGGGCGGGATCGCGCGCCCGACCGACGGCCTGCTGCCCGCCTTTATCGAGCCCAATCCGGTGACCGGCAAGGAAGTTACACTGGCCGGAACGCGGATCGTGGCGCAGGGCAACCCTGGTTCCCCTGCCCCAGCATCGGTCCCGGCATCGATCTCCGCCAGCCCCGTTGCGGAAGACGAGGTCCGCCTGCTGGAGGCACAGCGCAAGCTGCGCCGCTCTGCCGCCTTCGACGCGGTGGAGAATGTATCCCACGCCTATGGCTATTACCTGACCGACTTCCAGTGGATGGAAATGGCCTCCATCTTCGCGAAGAAGGGCAACAAGCATTCGCCCTTCGCAGGCTTCTATCTGGGGCAGGAGCGGATCAGGGCTGCGGCCACCGCCATGTATGGCAAGCCGCCGGAAACACGGCCGGGAATTTCCTATCACTGGCGCACCCAGCCGGTGATCCATGTTTCCTATGACGGCCGCTCCGCCAATCTGCGCACTCGCCTGTTCCAGCCGCGCACCGCCAAGCCCGATGGCGATGGCAACAGCTTCTATTCCTCATCCCTGTTCGGCGGCATGTATCCCAACGACCAGGCCGTGAACGAGGATGGCATCTGGCGGTTGTGGAGCCTGACCATTGACGAGCCCTATTTCACCATGGCCGGCTGGAAGGGCGGCTGGTCCGGGGTGAAGCCAGTGGAAAGCGGCGAAGGTTCGGGCGCCAGCCCGCTCGTCAAGCGCCTGCCGCCGGACATTCTGATGACGGCGCTGGGCCGCCGCGCGGAGCATTTCCGGGGCGGCACCGGCAAGACGATCAACTGGCCCGGCATCCTGCCCATGTGGTTCCATTACAAGAACCCCGTCAGCGGTCGCGAGCCGGAGAATTACTGGCCGGACAGCACGCCCAGCCTGCTGCTGCCCCAGTCCCGCCTGATCGCCAATGGCTATCAGATGCCGCCCAACGGGCCGGAGATCGACGGCATCGGCATCGAACTGACGCCGCCCGATGCAATGGAGATGAAGGGCGACTAGCTTGCCCTGACATGGGGAAACGAAAAGGCCGGCGCCCTCACAGCGCCGGCCTTTTCTTTGGCCTTTATTCCATTCATCCGCCGTCCCGGCCTGCGCCGGGATGACGAACGGGGAGGCGGCTCACCCCGCCTTTGCGGGCTGAGGCTCGCCGTCCAGGTCACGCAGTTCCCGGCCCACGGTTTCCGGCAGGATCAGCGTGGGGATCAGCGCGCAAATGATGCCGACAATGCCCAGCGTAGCCATGGCCGCGCTCAGCGACATGAATTGCGCCACCAGCGGCACGCCCATGATGAACAGCGAAGCCGCCGCCCGTCCGGAATTATAGGCGAAGGCCTGTCCATTGCCGCGGATTTCCGTGGGGAACAGCTCCGTGAAATAGGGCCCGAAAGAGGCATACATACCGAACTGGAAGAAGCCGTAGATCATCCCCACCGGGATCAGGATGGCCACATTGCCGCCCCATGGGCCGAAAAGATAGATCGAGGCCATGATCAGGAAGCCGAGCCCGAACAGGCGGAACACGGCCCTGCGGCCCAGCTTGTCGCTGAGATAGGCATTGACCATGCAGCCCACGAAGCCGCCCGCGCTGTTCACCAGCACCAGATAGGCCGCCACGGACTGGGTCAGCCCGCGTTCCTGCGTCATGAAAGTGGTAAGATAATTGGCCACCGAATAGGCCGCGCCCTGCACGCCCAGCGAAAGCAGCGAGGCGAGCAGAGTGATGCCGATAACCCTGCGCGTGAAGATATCCGCCAGCCGCGATGCCCGTGCGGCAGCCTTCTGCCGTTCACGCGCGCGCTTGTAGACTTCGGAATCGTCCGAACCCCGGCGAACGAAGAAGATCAGCAAGGCAGGCAGCAGGCCCACCCAGAAGGCCACGCGCCAGCCCGTTTCGGGATCGAACCATGCCGCCACCGGCCCCGCCAGCAGCGCCGCGATGCCCGACCCGATGGGCGCGCCCGCCTGCACCGCGCCCAGCGCCTTGCCGCGATGCTTCGGCGCGATCATCTCGCCCAGCAGCACCGCGCCCACGGCCCATTCCGCACCGAAACCGATCCCGTGCAGGATGCGGATCGCCAGCAATTGTTCGTAATTCTGGGCGAAGCCGGACAGGAAGGAGAAGACGGAGAACCACAGGATGGTCAGCTGCAATATTCGCGCGCGCCCATAACGGTCGCACAACCAGCCGCCCAGCCAGCCACCGATTGCGGCGGAGAAGTAATTGGCGCTGGCGATGGAACCTGCTTCGGTCAAGGTGAGGCCCAGCGACCCGATCAGCAGCGGGATAAGATATTGATAGACCTGCGCGTCCGCCGCATCCATCACCCAGCCTGCTCCGCAGGTCCAGAACAGGCGGCGCGTTTTCTTGTTGGATTCCCGATACCAGGTGAACATCCTGCATCCCCCAAGGATTGCTTTTCTATTGATTAGGAAACGAACTAGCATCCTTGTGAGGATTGGCGAGTCCGATGGCGCGAAGATTGCCCGCAGGGGCGTTCGCCCCGATATCTAACCTTCTTCCGGCCATCGGCTTGATTGCCGCGGCATCCTGAATTGACGCGCGATCAATATTTGCAGCCATGCCTTTCGGGCCTTGCAAGCGGCGGAAATCCGCTCTTATTGAGCCGTCGCACGCTGGATTTTCCAATTCGCAAGGAGGCTGCGATGAGCCATACCGATCCCCTGTTCTCGCTCGCCGGGAAGACTGCCCTCGTTACTGGAGGCACTAACGGCATCGGCGCGATGATTGCGCGCGGGCTCGTCCGGCGCGGCGTAAAGACCTACATCTCGGGCCGGGACGCGGCACGCACGACTGCCTTCGCGGAGGCTCTTTCCGCAGAGGGCGGAACCTGCATTGGCCTTGCCGCGGAGCTGAGCGCGGAGGATGGGCCAGCCGCCCTCGCCGCGCAGCTTTCAGCCACGGAAACCCGGCTCGACCTGCTGGTGAACAATGCCGGGGCAAACGGGCCGGGCAGCCTTGCGGCCATGAGCATGGCCGATTGGGACATGGTGATGAACGTCAATGTCCGCGCGGCCTTCTTCCTCACCCAGCAGCTCCTGCCGCTGCTGAAGGCGGCGGCGAGCGAGGAAGACCCGGCGCGGATCATCAATCTTGGCTCGATCGGCGGACTGCACATCCCCAATTGGGAGGCCCATGCCTACAACACGTCCAAGGCGGCAATCCATCACCTCACCCGCTCGCTCTGCAAGGCGCTGGGGCCCGACAGGATCACAGTGAACGCCATCGCGCCCGGCCCCTTCCCTTCCCGCCTGACGGATACCGATTCCGATGCGGTGAAGAAAAGCGTGGCCACCTATATCCCGCTCGGCCGGCCCGGCAGCGCGCAGGATGTAGAAGGGCTGGTCGTGTTCCTGGCATCGCGCGCGGGGGCCTATGTCAATGGCGCGACCATTCCGCTCGATGGAGGCTATGTCGCGGCGCTGTGATCGGGTGCGATAAGCGCGCCGTTACGGTCAAGACAGGCCGGTGATGCAGGTGGAGAGAGGGCAAAACCTTCCGGGGAACCCCTCTTGAAACCGCCTGCCACACTTACCCTGCATAATGTCCGCACCCTGCGCCTTGGGCCGGGAGTCGCCGCCCAATGCGCCGCGGATCTCGCCGCGATGGGCTGCCGCCGTGTGCTGATCGTAACCGGTGCGCCGATCCGTTCGCTGTGCGAAGGGCTGGAGGCGGCGCTCGCCGCAATCGGCAGCGTGGCCAGCATTCACGAAGCGCGCGACGGCGAGCCGACGCTGGAGGATCTGGCCGCCGCCATCGCCGCTGCGCAGCAATTCGAGGCGCAGGCCATAGTCGGTTTCGGCGGTGGCAGCGCGATGGACGTAGCCAAGCTGGTGGCCGCGCTGGCCGACGGGCAGCAGCACGTGCTCGATGTCGTCGGCACCGATCTGCTCACCCGCCGCGCATTGCCGCTGGCCTGCATTCCCACCACTGCCGGGACGGGCAGCGAGGCGACGCCCATCGCCATCGTGGAAGATACCGCAGCCCTGCTGAAAAAGGGCGTGGTCAGCCCCCATCTGGTGCCGGACTTCGCCTATCTCGACCCGGAACTGACCCGCAGCATGCCGCGCGGCGTTACTGCCGCCACCGGGATCGACGCGCTGACTCATTGCATCGAAGCCTATGCCAATCGCTTTGCCCATCCGGTGGTGGATGGCTGGGCGCTGGAGGGCATTTCCCTGATCGCGCGCTATCTCGAACGCGCCTGGACTGACGGAAACGACATGGAAGCGCGCGAGGGAATGCTCCGCGCCAGCCATCTGGGGGGGCAATGCCTCGGTCCGGTGAACACCGCCGCCGTCCATGCGCTGGCCTATCCCTTGGGGGGCGAGTTTCACATTGCGCATGGGGTGGCGAATGCCCTGTTGCTGCCGCATGTGCTGCGCTTCAACCTTGAAGCCGCTCCGCAGCGCTATGCCGCAGTAGCCCACGCCATGGGAATTACGCCTACGGGTGACGACCATGCCGACGCATTGCGCGGCATTGAGGAGATAGAGCGGCTGTCCGCCGCCATCGGCATCGAGCGGCGCCTTTCCGCATTCGGGATCAGCGCCAACACGATCCCCCACATGGCCGCCGCGGCCATCACCGTGCAGCGCCTGCTGATGCGCAACCCGCGCGAAGTCACCGAAGGCGATGCGCGCGCGATCTACGAAGCGGCACTTTGACAAGAGGAATGGAAATGGCTGACGCCGAACTGCTGCAACTGAATGCCGAGCTGTCTCTCCAGCTCGCCGAATATTGGCACGAAATCGACTTCAATGGCGGACGCAATGCGTCCTCCTATTATGTCGAGGATGCCGAATTCCACGGCCAATACGCCTCTTATCTGGGGGTGGAGAAAATCCAGCAATTCTACGACTGGCGCATTGCGCAGGGCCCGCGTCTTTCGGTTCATTCCTTCACCAATTTCCGCGCCTGGTTCACCGGGCCCGATAGTGCGGAAGCCACCAATTTCCTGATGCTCTATGCCCGCAATGGCGAGCGCATTCAGCCTTCCCACGCGCCGATCACCATTTCCCTGGCGACTGACCGCTTCGTGCGCCGCGATGGCCGCTGGCTATGCACCTATCGCCGCTTCGAGCATCTGTTCGAAGGCGATGTTCCGGTAACCAACCCCAATCTCGACGACGATTGAGGCTGGAGGATTTATGACCGGGCAAAGAGGCGCATTGGACGAAGCGGGCCTGCTGCTGGACAAGGCCTATGTAGGCGGCACATGGACAGGGTCCGACGCCGCTCCCATCAGCGTGGACGATCCTTTCACGCTGGAGAGGGTCG
>MKUB01000051.1 GCA_001898545.1 Sphingomonadales bacterium 63-6
TGCTGCGGCAATCTCCAATATTGACGGATTGATATAGTTGGATGATTCCGGCGCTTGCCCATCCCAACCATAATTGTCAGTCTTTGACATTCCGCTATTTCCTCGTTCGATCTGGGAAGTCGTCTCTCATCCCTTCTGCCCACCCGTCAGGTCATAGCCGCTCAGCCGGGAGAGGGTGCTGATCCGTTCAGCGGTATCTTTGCATTGGCGCAGATGAAGGTCGTATTCATAGACCTTGCATGCCACCAGGTAGCGGTACCAGAAACCCTGCAGAACATGATAAATGGTTCCGGTGCGGCCATCCAGGAAGCCAAGCTGGAAGATGTAGCGATAGAGGAAATACCCCATCGGCCCTGCCCATAGGGGGAGCCGGTTGTAAACCTTCTCCTTGATCCAGCGCTTCAGCCCCGCCTGCTGCGACGTGGAATTCGCATTCAGCGCCCGGTCTTCCGGAAACAAGGCATAACGCTGAGAAAGCACGTCAATCGCCTCGCGCGTGGCGTAGGAATTGTGCTTGGCCGTGAAGAAGGTGAGGTCATTCTCGTTGGCGTCGGAAAAGCCGCCCTTGAAGGTCACCGTCCTTCCGCCCCACACCACAATGTGTTCGTCCATCCAGCGGATTTCGATACGGCCTTGGCCAGTTCTCCATAACCGCAGCAGCCGCAGCGGAAAGCGCCCGCCATGGCGCACCCAGCGGCCCATGAAAATATGCTTGCGATCGAAATTCACGCCCACCACATCGCTGGGAAGACCGGGCAATTGCCGGGCAATCTCTGCCGCCAGATCAGGCTCGATCACTTCATCGGCATCAAGGCGCAACGTCCACGCCGTTTTAATGCCTCCCTGGTCGAGAGCCCACTGGAATTGCTCGGAATAATTGACGAAGGGATGCTGCAACACGCGAGCCCCAGCCGCCTCTGCAATTGCCATGGTATCGTCGGTGGAGAAGGAATCGACCACCAGAATATCGCGCGCGAATGCCCGTACACTGGCAATGGATCGGCCAATATGCCGGGCCTCGTTGAAAGTCAGGATTACAACCGTAACGTCGCAAGGCGCGACTTCTCGCTCGCCTGCCTCGGATGCTGCCTGGAACGGTCCGCTCATGGGTTCGGAAGCCTTCTGGAATGATCGGGCCACACTCCGAAGCGCCCCGTCGGGAAATATCGGGCTGCCTTCGGAAAGGCAACCCGAAGGTATTATAATTTATACGATATCCGTGTCGTTTTTGCCCGCGATCACCCCTTTGCGAATACGAGAGGCGAGCAGAGGCAGGACGCGGGCAGTTTCCGTCACAAGACGGTGGCCCAGATAGTTATGGCCGAAGATCGATGGGTGAACCCCATCCGTGCCAAGCACGAGGTCGGCATTGCCATTCCCGGCTGGTGCGCCGACCCTGCCACTTCCGAAAATCCACGGGTCCGCCGTCACCCGGCCACAAGTGTTGATGAAGGCGCAATTGCGTGGATAGCTCGCTGCAGCCGCGCGCTTGGCATCCTGCATATCCTGAAATGCCGCGCCTGCGGACTCTGCAGAGTTCGCACCGATAGGGCCTGTCAGAACGATGATTGTATCGGGATTATCCGCCAGAACGATATCGATCCAGCTTTCGACAACCGCCTGATAGGCCGCTTTGTTGCCGTAAGCCCCATCGTTCCGGGTGCCAACGCTCCACACAACGTCAAAGTCAGCGCCCGTGAAAGCAACCGCAGCCTGCTCCACGAAATTGACGGCCCCGCCATTGGTGACAAAGCCCCGGCCGCCAATTCCGTTGACCCAAATGTCTGAAATACCGGTCAACGGGCGCATCACGTCCGCCATTTTTGCATAACGCGCCGAGCGGTAGTCAGCGCTGTCAGCAATGGTGCCCGCTGAGATACTGTCTCCATGCAGGGCTGCCTTGAGCGGAAAGCTCTGCGGAAACGGCTCAACGGTGTACGTAATCGGCACTCGCACCCCGGCAAATCGAAACTGGCCATCGCCGATTATTTCGACTTGCTTGAGGCCCTGGCCGGCAAATTCGGTGCCGGTGAAATCGAACAGGTAATAGCGAAGCTGGCCGTTGGCATCTCCGTTAATGTCACTGTTCCCGTAGAGGCCGTCTTTGGTGAACTTGCCATTCACCCGCATACGAAAGCCCGTGGGTTCGTTCAGCGCATAGACCTCGAACTTGTCTGCCCATGTTGCAAAGCGGATGGGACCCGGGCGATACAGAGGATTGGTCAATGGATTGCCGAGCGAGCCGGAATAGGCAGTCACCGCCCGCAGACGAGTGACCCCGCCGAAATCGCTATTCTCCCATTTTCCGCCATACATGTTGAAATGATGCCTGAAATCGTTGGCCGGAGTGCCGGACGAAAAACCGTACAGCTTTCCGCTTGCGATCTGGGTCGTGCTACTGCGATTTTCTGCGATCGGAACATTGATCAGCCCCGGCAATCCCTTGGACAGGTTCTCCTCGATTGAACACATCAGCGCGGCGATTACCGAACTGCGCCGTTCAATCTCGCCTTCGCGAACTACAAGTGCCCGCGAGATAAAGTCGAGCGCGCTCATTGGGCCACCTCATAGGTCAGCGAGCCGGAAACCAGCGTGATGTCGAGATAATAGGTTGCGCCCTGCAGGCTCTCTTCAGCCACAGGCTCGCAGGCGTTCGCAGTGAACTTGCCCCAGATTATGCCGGCCGCGGTCAAGGCAAGCTTGGTCGTGCCTGCATCGACTGAGCGCTTCACCTGTACGCTCCCCTTCCAGCTACCCGACAGGGTAAGCCAGATCGGGCGGCCGAGATCGGGCGTGAACGGGCCGACGATGCCGCTTGACGACACCGTTCCGCTGAGCGGGGTGCTGGTCGCGGCACCGAATGTGGCCGCAACCGGCAGCGGCGCATCCGGCCCGACAGCCACCGAATCTTCACCGGACGGCCAAGCGAGAGCGGTGAAAGGGATATATGCGGCAGGTGCGAGTGACGGAGGTAGATCAGTCATGAGGTTCTCCTTTGATGAATCGTTGATCGATCCGACAAAGTGAAAACCAAATTTGACCAGTGCAGGAAAATGAAATAACCTATTTGGATACTATTTAAGTATTTTCCCTGATTTCTCGATAAAGCCTTGCAGGATCGCCTTGCGGCTCCAGCGCTGCTCCGCCCGTTCGCGGGCGGCCTTTCCGAGCCGGGCGGCTCTTTCCGGATCATCCACCAGCCTTGCGATTGCATCGGCAAATGCTGCGGCATCTCCGGGAGGAGTGACCATGCCGACCCCGTCCACTTCGTCCGCCAACCCCGTACCGGGATCGGCAGTGGCCACCACCGGGCGGCCCGAAGCGAGCATGTTCGTCAGCTTGGAAGGCAGCACCAGATCGGCCGCGCCGGCCAGTTGGGGCAGCAGATGGACCGTTGCCATGCCCAGCAATTCGCCCAGCCGTTCGCGCGGTTGCAGATCGTGCAGGCGCACATTGGGCAATGCGGCAGCTTCCGCTTCCAGCCGCGCCCTGTTTGGCCCCTCCCCGCAGATCACGAAGGTCAGATCGTCCCGCGCCTGCAGCAGCCGCGCAGCCTCGATCACCAGCTCGATCCCCTGCTTGTTGGCGATATTGCCGGAATAGAGCGCGACATGCGGCGTAGTGATGTTCCATTCCCGGCGATAGGCGGATTGCCCCGCCAGCGGAGTGATCCCGTCAATATCCGCCCAGTTGCGTAGCTGGAACACGCGATCGGGCTGGACGCCCTTTTCGAGCAGCCGCGCGCACATCTGCGGCGAGATGGAACTGACCACGTCGAAAGATTGCAGCACCCAGCGTTCAAACCCGCGCGCCAGCCTTGCGCCCAGCCCGCTGCCATCGACCAGCCCCGTGGCCGCCGCCGCCTCAACCTCGAAATCCTGAATGTGCAGCCACGAGCGCGCACCGCCCAGCTTTGCCGCCAGCAGCGCCACCGGCGCAGCGATCAGCGAAGGCGCGGTGGTCATCACCAGATCGGGCCGCTTGCCGGCGCCCCGCATCATCGGCAGCAGGCTGGATACGGCGAAGCTGACATGGTGGATGATCCGGCGCAGGCCGGTGGGATGGGCCGGCACATAGAGCGGACAGCGAGTAACCTCCACGCCATGTTCCACACTGCGCCGCCACAGCCCGCCAAAGCCTGGCCAGACCCGCCATTGCGGGTAATAGGGCTTGGCGGCGACCACTTGCGCCTGATGCCCTTCATCCGCCCAGCAGCGCAGCATTTCACCGCTGTAGAGACCGATGCCGATCTCTTCCGGGGCGTAGTTAAGCCCGAGAAACAACAGGCGCATGGTCAGGCGTATTCGGCGAGGAAACTGCGATAGGTCGTGGCGATACCATCGCGCAATTCGACCGCCGGTTTCCAGCCAAGGCCCAGCAGCTTGCCCGAATCCATCAGCTTGCGCGGCGTACCATCGGGCTTGGAAGGATCGGTCACGATCTCACCCTCGAAACCCACGATCTCACAGACCAGCCGAGTCAGGTCGAGAATCGAGATTTCCTGGCCCGAGCCGATATTCACATGGCCGGCATCGGAATAATTCTTCATCAGGAACACGCAGGCATCGGCGCAATCGTCCACATGCAGGAATTCGCGCAGCGGGCTACCCGTCCCCCATACCTGCACCGTGCTGTCACCCGCGACCTTGGCCGCATGGGCCTTGCGGATCAGGGCCGGCAGCACATGGCTCGATTGCAGATCGAAATTGTCACCGGGGCCATAGAGGTTGGTCGGCATACCCGAGATAAAATCGCTGCCATGCTGCTTGCGATAGGCTTCGCACAGCTTGATCCCCGCGATCTTGGCGATGGCATACCACTCATTGGTCGGCTCGAGCGGACCGGTCAGCAGCGCATCTTCGCGCATCGGCTGCGGCGCCATACGCGGATAGATGCAGGACGAGCCGAGGAACATCAGCTTTTCCACCCCGGTGCGGTAAGCCGCCTCGATGATGTTCGCCTCGATCATCAGATTGTCGTAAAGGAAATCCGCAGGATAGGTGTCGTTCGCCAGAATTCCACCCACCTTGGCAGCGGCGAGGAACACGGCATCGGGCTTTTCCGCGGCGAACCAGGCACGCACCGCGGCCTGATCCTTCAGGTCCATCACATCGCGCCCGGCAGTGAGTATCTCGCACTTCTCGGAAGCAAGCCGCCGTACAATGGCCGATCCGACCATCCCCCTGTGCCCGGCTACGAATACACGCTTTGCTTCCAGAGAAAATCCACCTGTCACGCCTTGGCCCCGTCCTTCTGTTGCAGGAACACATTGAAAACCGTCCCCATCTGTGGGGGAGCGAACCGCCAGGCGAACTGGACTACCCGCATCGCGAGTGCCGAACGCTGCACATAAGGCGGCTCTGGATTGGTAATGTAGGAATAATTGTTCCACCTGTCGGGTGGAAAGGCGCGCACAAGACGCCCCTTGGTGTTGAGATTGTAGGTCGTCGGGAAGACATCCCGTTCGGTGCGGCCCGGCTGAAGCTTGGCGAGCAGGTCCGAATGCGCCTTGTTGGGCACCAGGTTGGTGGCCAGCCCGACCATCCCCCAGCGATTGGGGGTGCGCGCACAGAACCAGCCGCCCGGCTTGAGGACGCGGCCGATTTCGGCGGCAAATTCTTCCGGATTGGCCACATGTTCCAGCACCCAGTCCGACAGAATGAGATCGAAGCTATTGTCCGCGAAGGGATATGGCTCCCCGATGCGGATGACATGCGCCTCGTCAAGGCACGGGTTCGAAAGAACCGCGCCATCCACATCGATGCCGATAACCTTCGCCACCTTGCCTTTGATCGTGGCCAGTTTGGTCCGGTAGGAATCGGGATCGCTCACCAACTGAGCACCCCGCCCGGCCCCAAGATCGAGAACCGTGAAACTCGGGTCAAGCAGGGCGTTTACGCGTGTATAGAAGCTCACTGTCCCGTCGACGCGGGAGAACCCCCCCGCGCCAACCTCGGGATAAAAATGGGAAAGATTCGAAGAAACTGAATCGGAAACCATGGTTTTCTCCCATTCTTAGCAGTGATCAAATCACAACGTGTCAGGCACCCTTCGAAATTGGAGCGTCACGCATCACCTCGAGATCGGCGAGCACCATTTCGCGCGCCAGATCGCGAACGGAAGTGTCATGCTTCCAGCCCAGTTTCTGGTGCGCCTTGGTCGGATCGCCGATCAGCAATTCGACCTCGGTGGGACGGAAATAGCGCGGATCGATTTCGACCAGCACCTTGCCCGTCTTCTGGCAAATGCCCTTTTCATCGACGCCCGATCCCGTGAAATCGATGGGAATACCGGCATCTTCAAATGCCCAGCGAACGAACTCGCGCACTTCGGTGGTTTCACCCGTGGCGAGGACGTAATCGTCAGGTTCGTCCTGCTGCATCATCAGCCACATCCCGCGAACATATTCCCTCGCATGGCCCCAGTCGCGCCGGGCATCGAGGTTGCCGAGATAGAGCTTGTCCTGGCGCCCCAGCGAAATCGCCGCCGCTGCGCGCGTAATCTTGCGGGTAACGAAGGTTTCGCCGCGCAGCGGGCTCTCATGATTGAACAGGATGCCGTTGGACGCATGCATGCCATAAGCTTCGCGGTAGTTCACCGTGATCCAGTAGGCATAGAGCTTGGCCGCCGCATAGGGGCTGCGCGGATAGAAAGGCGTGGTTTCCCGCTGCGGAACTTCCTGCACCAGCCCGTAAAGCTCGGAAGTGGAGGCCTGATAGAAGCGCGTCTTCTTTTCCATGCCCAGGATGCGGATTGCCTCCAGCAGGCGCAACGTGCCGATGCCATCCGCATTCGCGGTATATTCCGGCGTCTCGAAGCTGACCTGCACATGGCTCTGCGCCGCCAGATTATAAATCTCGTCCGGCTGGGTTTCCTGCACGATGCGGATCAGATTGGTCGCATCGGTGAGATCGCCATAGTGGAGATGGAAGCGCGCATTCTCGATATGGGGATCTTCGTAGATCTCCTCGATCCGGCCGGTGTTGAACGAGGAAGAACGGCGCTTCACACCGTGAACGACATATCCCTTCTCAAGCAGCAGCGAAGCGAGATAGGCGCCATCCTGACCTGTGACCCCCGTTATCAAGGCAACCTTAGCACTTCCCACTCGCGTCATCCTTTACTGCCGAAACCCATGCAGACCATGTGCCAACCTATGCTGCAATGCGCAACAATTACGATGATTTCGTGAACATCCACCGCAAATGCCCACAGGATCGTAACCTCAATAAAACATTAGCATATTTTTCAGCCATTCCTAACGGCCGAGCCACGCGAACTCGCGACCCGTTCCGCCATATCGCACCTGCCGCATGCAAGGACGGTCAGCTGAACTCCTCAGGATAAAATTCCCGATACCACTTGGCGAACCGCGCAAGCCCATCCTCCAGCATCACGGCGGGGTGATAGCCGGTCAGCGCGTGGAGCTTGGAAACATCGGCGTAGGTCGCCGTAACGTCCCCCGGCTGCATCGGCTTCATGATCTTCACCGCCTCGCGGCCGAGCACCCCCTCCAGCGCCTGGATCATGTCCATCAGCCCCACGGGCCGGCTATCCCCGATGTTGAGGACACGATGATCGCCCGGAGGCGGCGGATTGTCGAGCGCGCCGATCACGCCATCGACTATGTCATCGATATAGGTGAAGTCACGCGCCATCCGGCCTTCGCCGTAAACCTCGATCGGCTCTCCAGCCAGGATCTTCTTGGTGAACTTGAAATAGGCCATGTCGGGCCGGCCCCAGGGACCATAGACGGTGAAGAAGCGCAGGCCGGTCTGCGGAAGGCCGAACAGATGATTGTAGCTCTGGCTCATCAGTTCGCAGGCTGCCTTGGTGGCAGCATAGAGCGAGACGGGCTTGTCCACCCGCTCATCCTCGGAAAATCCCTGTCCGCCCATCGGCCGTTCCCCATAGACGGACGAGGACGAGGCATAAACCAGATGCCGGAAACCCGGCATGTGGCGGCTGGCCTCCAGCAAGGAAAGGTGGCCCGCCAGATTGGAATGTTCATAGGCGAAGGGCTGCTCAAGGCTGTACCGCACCCCTGCCTGAGCTGCGAGATGAACGATCCGGGTTACGCCATTGGCGCGCACGATTTCCGCCATGGCCGGAGCATCCGCTATATCGCCGCGGTGGAAGGTAAATTCGCGCCGCCCGTTGAAGGTCGCCAAACGTGCTTCCTTCAGCGCTACTTCGTAATAATCGTTGAGATTATCGACCCCGATGACGCGCTCACCCCGCTCAAGCAGCCGGTGGGCAACTGCATGGCCGATAAACCCGGCCGCACCGGTCACCAGAATTGGACTGCTATCCCGCACTTCGATCTCCTAATTCGCGAATTGAATAATAGCCCTGGGCCGCCCTAGACCTGCGGCAACGCCCACTGTGTGGACGGCACTGCTCGCGTTAAGGATCAGTCCGATCCAAACAGATCGCGCGTAAAAACCTTGTCCTTCACGTCCTCGATCGCGGGCATCATCCGATTGGCGACGATGATGTCGCATTCCTGTTTGAATGCGTTGAGATCGCGAACCACCTCCGAACCGAAAAATTCCGCCTCGGCCATCGTCGGTTCGTACACCACGACCTTGATGCCCTTTGCCTTGATACGCTTCATGATCCCCTGGATCGAGGATTCCCGGAAATTGTCAGAACCGGCTTTCATCACCAGCCGGAACACGCCGACCTGCCTCGGCCTCTTCGCGATGATCTGATCCGCCAGGAAATCCTTGCGGGTACGATTGGCATCCACAATCGCACGGATGAGGTTTTGCGGCACTTCCGAATAATTGGCCAGAAGCTGCTTGGTATCCTTGGGCAAGCAATAGCCGCCATAACCGAAGCTGGGATTATTGTAATGCCGGCCAATACGCGGATCGAGGCCGATCCCGTCAATGATCTGGCGCGTATCCATGGCGCGGGCCATGGCATAGCTGTCCAGTTCGTTGAAGAAGGCCACCCGCATCGCAAGATAGGTATTGGCGAACAGCTTGATCGCCTCCGCCTCGCAGGCATCGGTGAAGAGAACCTCGACGTCCTTCCTGATCGCCCCTTCCAGCAGCAGCTCCGCAAAGACCCGCGCCCGCTCCGAGCGTTCGCCCACGATGATGCGCGAAGGATGAAGGTTGTCGTAGAGGGCCCGCCCCTCGCGCAGGAATTCGGGGCTGAAGATAACCTGTGAAGTGCCCAGACGCTCCCGCACATCGTCGACGAAGCCGACCGGGATCGTCGACTTGATCACAATTGTCGCCGCGGGATTGGCCGCGATCGCCAGCTTGATCACAGCCTCGACCGAGGAAGTATCGAACTTGTCCGTCTCCACATCGTAATTGGTCGGCGTGGCAACGATCACGAAATCCGCGCCGGCGAGTGCCTCCTGCGGATCGAGAGTCGCCTTGAGCGTGAGCGGCTTCGTCGCCAGGAACTCGTCCAGCTCCGCATCCACGATGGGTGATTTGCGGGCATTGAGCATCTCCACCCGCTCGGGCGAAATATCCACCGCGACCACATCATTGTGCTGTGCCAGCAGCACGGCATTGGACAATCCGACGTAGCCCAGGCCGAAAACGGCAATCTTCATTTCAAGATACTCACGTAATTTGCTGGCGAATGACGGGCGACCGAAGAGGATCGGCTCCGGCGTAAGGAATCGTGGCCCAGGGTGATTACGCGTTCAGGCGCATGACCTGCAAGAGGGGTAATGGGCGCCTGCGAAATGCTGGATGCGCCATAATTCGGACGGCATAGGATCATGGCTGGCCCGAGGCGCTGATGAGCGCCGGAATATGGATGCCCCGTGAGGACGTTGCGTTTGGTATTTGCACCAATACCCTTACGCTGGCTAACCGCTTTTTCTCACCCTAGCGTTTCTGCGGCCTTCAAGAATGCGTTGGCTAACCCTGACAACTGCGGTGCGGCATGACTGGTCCGCTTCAGATTGGAGATGTCTTGGCGGGCCTGCAACGCGCGCCAAGTCCGCGAACTGGCCGGCCGGTCTGGCGTAACAGCTATTATGAAGGCACCATCGAAAATAGGATTTGGCGGCCATTCATGGGAGGGAACCTCCGTGGTGCAAAGCGTCGAATCGGCGCGATACTGAAATGCGCGAGAGAGCTCGAGCGAAAGACCAGGCGCGAAAGGCAGCAAACCACCCCCGGTGCAAAGAACGGCATTCTGGGTCAGGTTGCTCTGGACGTCCTTGATGCCCTTTATAATCGCTTTCTGGATTACAAGACTGGCGCGCTTGAACCCGCGATCATGACAATCGCAGAAGCGGTGGGACACTCCTATTCGGCCGTGCATCGTGCGCTCAAGCGCCTACGAGAAGCGGGCTTCCTGCATTGGGTACGCCGAACGCGGCCAAGCGAAACCGAAGGCGAAGCCGGCCCGCAAGTCGAACAAATCTCAAATGCATATGCCCTGCTCGTACCGGACAAGATCGAAGCGCTGGTTCGTCACCTGATTGGGAAAGCACCCGTGCCGAGCGATGTTTCTTGGGATCGATCCCAACGACGGGCTGAATTCAAAGACATGCTCGCCAGCCTAAGCGCGAAGGATTTCCTGGCCGACTTCTGGCGTGGAGACAGTCTCGCAGGGGAAACTCTCGCAAAAATCGCTGCGGCCATCGATCGACACGAAGTGCAGTCGCGCGAATCCTCGAAAGGCGGAGTCACCGGGGGAGTATAAATACTCCTGATAAGGAATGAGGGCGCACGCGCCCTCATGCGTGAGTTTGTTCAGCTCTCACCAGTCGAGAGGTCAAATGCTGGTCCAATTTCGCGCCAGAGGAGCCGGCGTATGCGGGCGGCTGTCCGCCGCCCTGGGCTCGGCAGGGGCCGAGGTGCAAAGCTTGTGCCAGCGCACGGATGAGAGCGCGTAGGGAAGTGAAACACGTGCATCATATTGCATCACACGGAGTTGCTCTGACTCGAGCACCGTAAAGCGCGGAAAAGCGGGAAATTCCAAGTGCGCAGCGGGCGGCCGATCTGCGTAAAAACCATGCAAAGAAGCCGAGGGCGAGGCGTGGGGGCGAGGGCGGCGCGCGGGGGTGGCGTGGCTGGCTCCCGGCCATGGCCTTCCGGGAAGGCCACGAGGCGCGCTGGGGGCGCAAGTGAGGGTTAAGGACTGGCTGGTAGTGCTCCACCGCATGAGATGGCTCTTGCCCCTTGCCCTGGCCCTGGTGCCCACGCCCGCATTCGCCCAGCTGATCACCGGCAAGGCCTACGCGATCGATGGCGACACGCTGGAGATGGACGGCTTCCGCATCCGCCTGCTCGGGGTTGACGCGCCGGAGGCCGACCAGACCTGCCTGCGCGAGGGAAGCGATTGGGCATGCGGCCAGGCATCCAAAGCCACGCTGGCCGGCATGATCGAAGGCACGCAAGTGGAATGCGAACAGCGGGGCCATGACAATTTCAGGCGGATCGTGGCCGTGTGCCGCGCTGGCGCCATCGATGTCGCGGACGAGCAGGCGAGGTTGGGAATGGCCGTCGCCCTGCCCGATTTCTCGCTTGCCTATGTGGAAAGCGCGGCACTGGCCCGCGCGAACCGCATAGGCATCTGGGGATCCCAATTCCAGATGCCGGCCGATTACCGTGCCGCCCACCCGGAAAAATACAACAAGGCCGCGCCGCCCTCGCCTCAACCGGCTGTCAGGAATTCGCCTTCATCACGGCCGGCAGTTTTTTATCGCAACTGCAACGAGGCGCGCGCAGCCGGCGCCGCCCCGCTCCATCGCGGCCAGCCCGGCTATCGTCCTGAAATGGATGGCGATAATGACGGGATTGCCTGCGAGCCCTATCGCGGCCGACGCTAGCACTCGCTTTTCCGCCACTTCCGCTCGCCGCAACCGCCTTTAGCCAGGCTTGCGCGCGGCCATTTTGTTCTTCATTCGTTCCGAAATGAGTCGCTATGTGGACGGCCTTGCCGTCGCCACCTGCTGTTTCGAGGCCGCCGCCTGGCACCAGTCAGTGCGGATCCAATGCAGCTGCGGCCATTTCGCGCTCCATGATGCCCATGGGCTCTGGTGGCTCTGCCGCTGCCGGGGCTGGAATGACAGCTTCTACATGCTGCGCCCACGCTTCTACTGCACCCTTTGCCTGGCGAGCTATCGCCGCAAGGTCCGCCCCAAGGCGATAGAGGCGGACAGGGACGGCAAACCCACGATCACCCTGCCCATGCCGCCCGAGGATATCTGGAAGAAGGAGGTCCGCCGATGGCGTTAAGCCTTCGCTGTTCAGATCGCCGCTAATTCCCAAACCGAGTAGAAAGATCACCCAATGTCGCGCCACGCCCTTCGGCAGCGAAAGTCTGATGAAGTTGCCTTTCCCGTCCGAGTGAAGTTTCGAATCCCGGATCGCGGACTGAGCAACTCGCAAGCAATCCATGATTGGCTGCGCGACATGATCGGCAGAGGCGATTTTGCCGTTCATGCCGGCCGATCGGTGGGAATGCAGTCATTCGCGGTCTATTTTATCAGCCTGCGCGATGCAGACCGTTTCCACAGAGCATTTCCGGAACTGCAATTCGCGGACGGAACCTGCCTGGACGTTTATGATTCACCCGCCAAGGCCGCTAGAAGGAAAGGCCCAATGGACCAGACTATGATGAGGCAAGCCGCTCAAACTCTTGCAGATCGGCTGCAGCGCTCGCTCGATAATCCCAGGACAGAGCATGTTATTCTGGTGCGCGAGGAGGCCGTTCTCGCGAAGGGACTGCTCGACGGTCTTGCTGATCTGCTCGAACGGACGGCAATCGCCACATCGGATTGACACCTCGCAAGGCGGCGGCCAGCCTGCCGCCATGTGCAACCTCTACAAGCTCAGCCAGGCCGGAGCGGAAGTCGCGCAATGGTTCGGCGCCGCCGACCGCACGATGGGTGCGAACCATGCCGAGCTGATCTTTCCCGGCTATCCCGGCCTGGTCGTCGCCCAGGGGGAAGTGCGGGTGATGAATTGGGGCTTTCCCCTCGCCCAGGTCAGCAAGCGCACCGGCAAGCCGATCAAGCCCAAGGCGGTGACCAATACGCGCGATGACCGGCTCCATTCCGCCTTCTGGCGCGACAGCTTCCAGCATCGCCGCTGCCTGATCCCCGCGACGGCCTTCGCAGAGGCAGAGGGCGATTATGGGAATATGACGCGCACCTGGCTGAGTGTGTCTGGCGCGGAAATTCTCGCCATTGCCGGGATCTGGCGCGAGAGTGAGGAATGGGGGCCGGTCTATTCGATGGTCACCTGCGCCCCCTGCGCGCAAACGGCGGAGATCCATGATCGCATGCCGGTGGTCTTGCCTCCCGCAGCCTATTTCGAATGGACCCATGGCACGCCGGAACAGGCATTTGCGCTGTGCAGTCCATTTGCTGCCGGTTTGGAGATCGAGCGAACGCCCGTGAGCTGGAATGCGGATTAGCAGCTGGTTTTCTCCAAGAACTGCCGTTCTGGAAAATACCTACCCCCAATTGGGCGATTATTACCTTTGGATATCATGATATCCTCATCGTCGGGAGCGAGTCGGAAGCTCAGCAATTATAAGCAACTAGCGCACACCCCACCGCTGAGCTGCCCAGCCCCCACAGAGGGTGCGGCGCAAGACTGAGGAGAGGATGATGAAAGCGCGCAAGCTATTGCTGGCTGCGGGAGCAGCCGCGATGTCGATGCTGATGGCAGCACCTGCCCAGGCCTATTATATCATCTATTATTATGGGCCGCCCTACGGTGAGATCGCTGGAGCCGAGTTGTATTGCGACGACGGCACTCTCTATTCCAGCGGCGGCTTCATCACCGGCGTAGTAGCTTATACCGAATACCACACGGGCGAGGCCCCCTGCTAAGCCCATTTATCCAGATTCGGCCTCCGCTTCTGCGGAGGCTGAAACTGCATTCAAAGCGATGACAATGATCGCTTCTGCTTTTGCGGTCTGCCTGTATTCGACACCATTGCGGAAATCCGCCGGTCCCTGATATTGCTGGTCAATGATCTCGCGGACAAAGCTGACCATCGCCTTCGCCGGAACGGTATTCTTGGCCTCGCTTGCTTATGCGGGTTATGCCAGTGAATTGCTGAAAGGCGCGGTTTCTGAGCCAGATCGCGCTGTCCTGATCATAGGGTTCATTTTGGGTGCTGGGGCAGTGTCCCGGTGGATCATGGAGCAGGATTACAAGCGCAACATCAGACGGATTAAGCAAGCCCGCGCAAACCAAAAGGGCGGCCGCTGACCACCCTAAACTTTCCAATGCAGTAGTTCCGGACACGACAACCTTGCGGACGTTCAATGTGCCGCTTACGCTCATCAAATGTCCGCTCTCGCGCAAACCATGTTGGTCGTATTCATCGCCGCTTGGTGTGTTGGAGTGGCCGCGTGGTTCTATGGCACGCGATATTGGCTTCCGATGTGGGCAGCTGGCTTTCGCAAGACCGAGTGGCGAGGGAAGTACATGCGGAAGGCGCTCAAGGGGTACGGCGTCTTCATAGTGGCAATTGCGGTAGGTTTCGGCGCTGGCGGTATTGCAGAGTATTGGGGCGGAGGGTGGTAGCGCGCCTAGGGATCGGGAGACGGTATTGGGGCTGAAAACCTATCTGCTAATCAGCTCAGTGCTGAACCTAGCGCTATTTTTTGTGCTTTCGGTATTGGCGGATCAAAACATCCCGGGTCCCTATCCACGGCCTTTTTTTGTCCTTTGCCCGCTGGTAATTGCGATGTTTCAAGTCTCAGCGGTGCTACCACGAGCGAGAGCGGTCCCGGCCGAGCAGAGGACCAACTATTGGTCTTATCGCGATGCCAACAAGCCAACTGCAATGTTGATAGTGGTGGTGGCCTTCTCCGCAGCCGTTGTGCTGATCGGCGACTAAATCAGCCACCATTCTCTCGCCGCAAATGTCCCCTTCCCCCAAACATTCCAGTCATTCAGCGTTTCCGCCAAGCCTCCTGAAAGCAGCGCTTCATTCACGCAGAGTTTTCCATCGCCGAGGGTGACTGAGGATCGGCTACGGTTGGGACAGTGGCACCCCGGAACAGCCCCGGCCCAATGCCAGCCCTGTTCCGGAGTGAAGCCCTTTGGATCAGCAGGTTATAATCATTTCCTTTGCGACCTTGGCCTTACCTGCGGCCGCTCCCCCAATCGTCCAGCGAACCTCTTCCTCGCGGAAGGTGAAGCCAGCAGAGATCCTGCGCACTTCCGGGTGATCGTTGAGGGACAGGATAAAGCGGCCGCTGATGCCGCGCAGCTGCTTGGCCATCTGCTCGAACTCATCCCGCTCGAACATGCCGGCGCCATAGTCTGACTCATTACCGTGATAGGGAGGATCGAGGTAAAATAGCGTGCCCGGTCGATCATACCGGGCAATGAAACTGGACCAAGGCAATCGCTCGATCGTTACAGACGCCAGGCGCTCATGCACTGACTCAAGGACGGCGGCCAGTTTGGTGATATCGAAGCGTGCCGGATTGTCGGCCGCGACACCGAAATTCCGGCCGCTAACTTTCCCCCCAAAACACGTCCGCTGCAGGTAAATAAACCGCGCCGCCCGCTGAAGATCGGTCAGCGAGCGCGGCTCGAGCGCCAGCAGCTTCTCGAACCCGGCCCGGCTCGTCACCTGAAAGCGCAGCATATCCATGAAGGCGACATAATGGTGCTGCAGGATCCGGAAGAGGTTGGAAACATCCTCTGACCAGTCATTGATCACTTCGGCCCTGGGCTTGCGATCGCGGCGGAAGAATACGCCACCCATCCCCACGAACACCTCTGCATAGAGGGAATGGGGCGTTTCATTGATCAGGCTGACCAGGCGTTTGGCCAGATTGCGCTTGCCGCCAATATAGGGTGCCGGCGGGCGGCACGAGCTGACAGGTTCCAGCACGCAAGCGGGAGTCGACTTTCTCACATTTGTTCCTTATTTGTTCCGCGGCCGAGTCGGCAGGCGGGTTGGCCCCATGGCGGGACCGATTGGGGTCAGGACGAGCATGGTCGTCGGATTGGGGGCGTTGCCTCGCCCCCTCCCCCGCCTTCCGGCGGCGAGACTTTACGCGGGCGCGGAAGTGCCCATCGGCTGAAACTCCCGATACTGCACCACTGGCAGGCCGCTGATCTCATTCACCTGCTCGATCGCGCGCATGATCGGCTCGATCTCATTGGCCATGAAGACATCCACCGCGCTGCGGACATCGCCAAAGCCGCCATTGTTCTGCGGGATTACGCCGATCAGCTGGGGCGGCACGCGGTGGGCCGCCAGCATATCGTCGCGGCTGACATTCTTGATGCCCATGAATTCGTCCTTGGCCGCCACTTCGGCCAGCGGGATGATCTGAATGCCCTTCTCCCGCCCGCCAGGCGCATGGACGAAAAGGTTCTTGAAATTGCCCTGGCCGGTGGTGCCGCGCATCTGCAGCTTGATCATTTCGAAGTCCGCTTCGTCGATCGTCGCCTCGGTCGAATAGAAGATGTACCCGGCATGGCCGCCATTTTTGTAATAGCGCCTCCTGAACAGGGTGGCGCTCTCGTTGAGCAGGCCGGATTGCAGCGCGCTGAGCCATTCGGGCAGGCCATAGATTTCCTGCTCCACATCGGGCTCGCGCAGGTGGACAATAGAATTAGGTAAAAACTCGTAATCCCCGCTCACACTGCCAAAGCCCAGCGTGTCGGGCTTCACCCAGAAATAGCGCCCCGGTTCCACGCCCACCCGCGTATGCAGCGCCGGGCTCACCTCGTAACGCAGGGGGCGCATCGCCCGGTTCGGGATCTCCTGCAGGAAGAGGTTCCCCATCTGGAGATAGTCGAGCACCGCGCGTTCATGCGTGGCCGCGTCCATCCAGCGCGAGGGGATGAAGTGCTTCTTCAGCAGGTTCACCTTCAGCTTGATCGCGCTCTGGTGATAGGGGCTCATGCGATAGCTTTTGGCCAGCCCATGGAAGGGCACCGGCGGCTCGTACCATTGCCCGCAGATCCATGCGCCTTCGAAGAAACCCCACAGGCTTTGTCCATCCAGCACGCTCACATCGTCGCCAAAGCTGAACATTATGAGCGACTGGCCCTTGTCGGCCGCCTGCACGGCCTGATCTTCGCTCATTGCATAACCTCCACTTTTGCCTTGCGGGTGCCGCCATCATCGGTGCCCAGGGGTTCGTTGATCAGGGCGTGCATTGTCGCCCAGGCGATATCGGCATGGCCCAGCTCGCCGCTGCGACCCGAGACATAGGTCAGCTGCTTGCCGCTGGCGGTCAGGCTCGGCCGGATCATCATGAAGGAATCGCGCACGTCCCCGAATTCGATGGGGATCTCCAGACGGCGATCGCGCAGCAGGTTTTGCGCCTTCATCACCATGTGCGATTTGCCGGTGACCGAGTAATCCACCTTGCGCGCCAGCGGGAACCACTTGATCACCTGCTGATAGACCGCGCTGCCAAAGGCGCTGTTCTCGATGGCGATATCCGTCACATTGTAGCGGCGGGCCATCTGTTGCAGCGCGCGGTTCTGCGCGGCGAAGTCCCCGTCCACCCGCTGTTTTTCCAGCAGCCGGAACTTGCCGCCCGGCTTGTCTGGCGGGGCCACCACCATGATCTGGGCATTGTCGCGGCCCTGGTCGTTTGGATCGAAGCCCAGCCACACCGGCTTGTCGCCAAAGGGGCGCGGCGCGGCAGGCTTGAAGTCCTTCCACTTGTAGAAGGCATCCACCATCGCGGGCTGCAGCAGTCCCCAGGTGAAGGCGGATTGCGTATCGTCCACGAACAGGCAGAGGAACTTGTTGCCGAATTCCTCGACCGAATAGCGGCGCTGCAGGGCCTCGCGGTCGAAACGGTCGAAGCCCTGCTCCTCGGCATCGTCGATCGTCACGATCTGGCGCCAGATCCCATCCGGCCCCACTGCGCCATGCTTCAGCGCCTTGTGGCTGGTGTCGAAACGCTGGCGCTCCGCCTTGGGCCGCCCCTTGTTCCACTCCTCCCCGCTCCATTTGCCATAGGCGCCATGGGTCACGGTGCTGGGGGTGGAGAAATAGGTCAGTCGATAGAATTTCTGGGAGGCCATGGCGCTGGCCGCCGCCTCGAAACTCAGGAAGCCCGGCAGCCAGAAACATTCGTCCAGATAGACGTCGCCATTATAGCCCTGTGCCGTGCGCAGATTGGTGGCGAGGAAATAGAAGGTCACCGGCTCCAGCTGGTTGCCCTGCTCATCCTGCCGGTTGATCACCAGCGGATTGCCCTTCAGCTCGATCCCGGTCGCCGCGAAAACGAAGTCCTGAATATAGCTGCGGAAGATCTCCGCCTGGTTCTTCGAGGCGGAGAGGAAGATCTGGTTATTGCCGGTCTCCATGCCGCGCATGAAGGCCTCGCGCGCGAAATACCAGGTCGCGCCGATCTGGCGGCTCTTCAGGATGAAGCGGATCGTCTGCCCGCTCGCCTCCCACCAGGCGCGCTGATGGCCGAACAGCCCCTCGTCGAACAGGGCGCGGCACTTCTTGATATCCTCGTGGCTCAGCGCATTCTTGCGCCGGCTTCGCTTGACCTTGGCCGCCGGCGAATTGCGCCGCTCGATATTGGGATTGAGGTCTTTCTCATTGCCGCCATTGGCATATTTCCGGCGCCGCTCCACCTTGTCCATCTGGCGGTTGAGCAGGTCGATTTCCTTGAAATCGCTCCCGCTCTTCGGCTCCTTGGCCACCAGGGTCAGCAGCCGCTCGAGCAGCCCTTCCTCCAGGCGCAGATCGGGCGCTGCCGCATCCCACTTCTC
>MKUB01000052.1:0-18261 GCA_001898545.1 Sphingomonadales bacterium 63-6
GATCCGCTTGCCGCCCGGCGGGGGCAGTTCCAGCGGGCCGAAAGTGCGGCTGAAACGGATGTGATCCTCATCCGTCAGGCTGGCGCCGCGCACCACGCAGACGGCATATTGCGCCATCGCATCTTCCACGAAATCGATCGCTTCCTGAGAGAGCGGAACCGATGTGTCGAGGCCGGTGATCTCGCCCACGAAACGCGGGTGGAGCTGCTTTACCTGCATGGTCATTCTTGCCTTCTCATCCTCGTCCGGCCCTTTGCCAGCCTGCCCTGGCGCCTGCATTGCACAGGCGCGCGGGCAAGGCGTGGCCAATGACCGGCGCTTTCCCTTTTCGCCCAATCTGCCGGGGGCGCATGACCTAAAATAGTGGCCTCTTTTGCGCGGCGGGCAAGGCCGGGTCGCACTTCGCCATGGTTTAATTGACGGCACTATTTTCACCCCGCGCGAAGGGCGCACATTTCCCCCACGCAGAAAAGCAGGCGCGAAAAGCGCTGGTGGCGGCGTGCCGAAGGCGCGGCGCAAAGAGGAAAAAGACAAGGCCGTAGAGGCCAGTCCGGGGGAGGCCCAAAGATGTCTGTTACCACGAAAAGTGAATCGCATTTTGGACGTAGCGTGCGGGTTCTGGCCCTGCTGAGCAGTGCCGCCGTGCTGGGGCTGTCGGTTCCGGCCTTCGCGCAGGAAGCCGATGCCGAGGCGGATGCATCCCAGTCTGGCAGCAATACGATCATCGTTACCGGCACGCGTATTCAGGGTGTCGCCCCGGTCGGCTCGGACCTCGTCCAGCTCGGCACGGAAGATATTCTGGCCACGGGCCTGACCAGCACGGCGGATGTGCTCAACACGGTCCCCTCGATTCTCCAGATCGGTGGCGGCAATGCCTATACTGGCGGCCAGTCCCAGCAGGGCAGCACGCTCAGCTCGTTCAATTTCAACAAGTCGCCCAATATCCGCGGCTTCGGCTATGGCGCCACGCTCAGCCTGATGAACGGGCACCGCGTGCCTTATGAAGGCGGCAATATGAACGCCTTCGACGGGGACAATCTCCCCGCCCAGATCCTCCAGCGGATCGACGTGGTGGAAGATGGCGGATCGGCGCTCTACGGCGCGGATGCTATCGCCGGCACGGTGAACTACATCCTGCGCAAGCCGGAAAATACGCTGGAAGTCTATGCGGGCTACGGCACCAATGAGGGCGATCAGAACTCCTATTACATCACCGGCGTGGGCGGCGTGCGCTGGGGTGAAGGCACCGCGCTGGAAGGCGGGATCATCGTGTCCTACCAGCATTCGGACCAGGACATGTTCATGGCTTCCAAGCGGCCGGATCTCTATAATGACGATCTGTCGCCCTATGGCGGCCAGCCTTCGCCGATCTATGCCTCGCCGGGCAATATTCTCATCGGCGGCAAATATTACGCCATCCCCGCCGGGCAGAATGGCGAGAAGCTGACCCTGGCCGATCTCGGCGCTGCGGGCAGCCCCAACCGGCAGAATACCTGGACCAATATCGGCGTCATCCCCGAGATGCAGGCTGACCGTGTCGCGGTGAATTTCGAACAGAACCTCACGGACTGGCTGCGCGTGTTCGGAGACGGCTATTATGTGAAGCGCCACATCCTGCTCAATGGCCCGTCCTCGCCCACGGCAAACCGGGCATTGACCTTCCCCACGGGCATGCTGCCCAAGGTGCCCAACACCAATCCCTACAGCCCCTGCAACCCCAGCCATTATGCGGGCGGGGTAGTGACCGGCCCGGCCGACCTGGTGGCGGCCTGCGGTGCGGGCTATCTCGAAGTGGCCTATAACACTGTCTACGATGTCGGACCGCCCCAGCGGACCGGCAATACGGAAGGCTATACCTATGGCGGCGGCGCGGAGATTACTCTGCCCTTCGACTGGACGGTAACGCTCACCGCCTATGCCGGGACGCAGGATGAAGACGCCACGGCCACTCAGCTGGGCGGCACCACTCTGCCGGTGGGCTTGGGCAGCTTCAACTTCTTCTGCGATTCCAGCAAATTCGATTGCACGGACGATGCCACCGCCAAGGCGATGCTGGCCACCACCCTCTCGCTGCGGAACCATACCCGCTATGAGATGGAAGATTATGCCGTGAACGCCAGCGGCACGCTCTTCGCGCTGCCGGGCGGGGATCTGAAGGCGGCCATCGGCGCCGAATATTACAAGGGCAGCCTGCTCAACGAGAACAATCTGGGCACCTATCGCCTCAATCGCCGCGATGTGAAATCGGTCTATGGCGAATTGTACATCCCGCTCATCAGCTCCGACATGGGCGTGTCCTTCATCGACAAGCTCGAACTGACCGCGGCGCTGCGTTATGACGATTACAGCGATGCGGGCGGCACCACCAATCCGCGCTTCGGCATCAACTTGTGGCCGACGGAGAGCCTGAAGCTGTTCGGCAGTTACGGCACTTCGTTCCACGCGCCGGGGCTTGGCGATAACGATCCCTATTCGCAGACCAGCGCCCTTTCCACCACGGTGTCGGGTGGCCAGATATCCCCGTCGATCTGCGCGGCCTGTCAGGCGCCGGGCCTTGCCCAGGCGGCGATTTACCAGACCATCGGCGGGGCCAATGGCAATCTGAAGCCGGAAACGTCGGAAACCTATTCCTTCGGCGCCCAGTGGAAGCCCAGCAGCGTGCCGGGCCTGACCGCCTCGGTGAAGTACTGGCACACCACCTACGAAGGCCAGATCAACGCCCCGGCCTATAATGTCGGCACCATTTCGGCGATCAATCGCGGGATCTACAATTCGCAGATCATCTACAACCCGGCGATCTTCCCCACACTGGCGGCGAACAACCCGATTGCCTTCTTCGGCAACACGGCCACGCTCGACCCGACAAAGCCCGGCTGCTCGGCCGCGATTGGCCAGCAGGCCAATACGCAGGCCGTTTACGATGCGATGATCCAGTGCTTCAATTCGGGCGGGGAACGCGGGGGCCTGTTCGGCGTCCCGACCACTTCCGACAAGGCGCTGGCCTTGGTCAATGGCCGCCGCATCAATGCCGGCACGACCGCTGCCGATGGCTTGGACTTCACCGCCAATTACAGCTTCGACAGCGGCATCGGCCAGTGGGACATTGGCGGCCTTGCCACCTATGTTCTCCATTGGAAGGTTTCGCCGATCGATGGCGCTCCGTTGACGGATGAAGTGAACATCTTCGGCTATCCCCAGCAGTTCCGCGCGCGCGGCTATGCGCGGTGGGGCAAGGATACGGGCATCGGCCGCCTCAGCGCGGGGGCCTATGTGAATTACGCCAATTCCTATGAAATGGACCCCGGCCAGCTGCCGGTGGGCGTCCCGGCCTCCTACGCAAAGATCGATTCCAACACGACCGTGGACCTGACGATCGGGCTCGATACCGGCGATCAGGGATCGTGGCTGGCCAAGGACTTCACCCTGATGCTCAGCGTGCAGAATGTCTTCAACACCGATCCGCCGCTGGTGGTGAACCAGGCTGGCCTTGCGGGCACTGCGCTGCGTTTCGACCCGACCTTCGCCAGCCCGCTGGGCCGTGTGATCCAGGTCCAGATCGGCAAGAAGTTCTGACGATCCTCCCAGCCTCTGCCGGGTGTCCGCAAACGGGCGCGCGGCAGAGGCACCTTGATGTGTGAATTTTGGAACAGGGAGTGGCCGGATGGCCGATGTCGCAGTCGAACAGGCAGGTGTCCCAGGCCGGCCGGGGGCAGTTGGGCCGGGGGCAGATGGGGCGGGGAGCGCGGCCTTGAGAGGGGACGAGGCCGCGCTCCATCGCTCCATGCCGTCCATCGGGCAGGCCTATTTCGCCGCCGCTGTGCTCGCGGTGGCGCAGATGTGCGCTACGCTCAACAATGGCGTCACGACCTTGCTGGTGGAAGCGATCAAGCGCGACCTTCAGCTGACCGACATGCAGATGGGCTATCTGCTGGGCTTTGCGGGCGTGGTCTTCTACGCGCTGATCGGCATTCCGGCGGCGCGGCTGGCGGATCGCTATAATCGCAAATGGCTGCTCGCTGGTTCGATCATGGTCTGGAGCGCGGCCACGGCAGCCTGCGGCTTTGCGGGCAATTTCTGGCAGTTCTTCGCCGCGCGGTTCGGCATTGGGGCCGGGGAATCGATCAACGGCCCGCTATCCTATTCGCTGCTGGCCGATTATTTCCCGCCCAACAAGCTGCCACGCGGCATTGCGATCTACAATGTCGGGTTGCAGGGCGGCGGGGCCCTGTCGCTGTTGCTGGGCGCTTTCCTGATCCAGCTTTTCGCCAAGACGCCGGTAATGGATGTGCCGCTGATCGGCACTGTGCGGGACTGGCAGATGGTGTTCATCATCACGGGTCTGATCGGCCTGCCGGTGACTTTGCTGGTGATGGCCATTTCCGAACCGCCGCGCCGTTCTGCCCGGCTTTCCGCCGTGATGGGAATGGAGGCGAAGGATGCCAGCCTGATGGAAGTGCTGGCCTATCTGCTGCGCAACTGGCGCCTTTATGGGCCGATGTTCCTGGGCCTTTCGCTCACCTCCATCCACATGATGGGCATGGGCAACTGGATCGCGGCCTTCTTCTCCCGGACCTATGGCTGGGAGCCGTCAACCTTCGGCTCCTATTCCGGGCTCCTCACGCTGGTACTGGCGGGCCCCGCCCTGATCGGTGCGATCTGGGTGAACGAGCTGTTCCACAAGCGTGGCCATGCCGACACCAATATGCGGGTGATGGCCATGGGCATCACGGCGGCGGCCCCCTTCATGATCGCGGCGCCACTGATGCCTTCGCCCTGGCTGGCGCTGATCTTCAACGCCATCGGTCCCGCCTTCATGCTGGTGGCCGCGCCATCGCTGAACACGGCGCTGCAGATTGTCACCCCCAACGAAATGCGCGGGCGCGTGACGGCGATCTATCTGTTCATCATGCTGGCTGCGGGGGGCAGCATCGGGCCGACCCTGTTCGCCTTCCTGACGGAGCATGTCTTCGGCGATCCGGCCCTGCTGCGCTATTCGATCCTGACTTCGGCCGTGCTGACCTTCCCCACCAGCGCGCTGGTCTATTGGCTGGGCGTGAAGGCCTATCGCGAACGCATTCTGGCGATGCGGGCGGCGGGGCAGGCCGTCTGACCGGAGGCGTTTGCCGCACCCGGCCAATGTCGGCACTATTTTCAAGCGGCCGTGCCCAGCACTGTCGGACACAAGAAAATCCGGAAGGCCGGCGGCCTTTCCGGAGGTGATGGAGAGAGCCAGTGGACCATGCGGCTGCGAGCGACACGCTCGATCGCGAATATATCGATACTTTCGTGCGTTATTCCGACCGTACGGCGGATGGCGGCTATATCGAGCGCAACGGGCAATATTCCTTCGGCATGGAGGATCACGATTTCCGCGTGCGCAATGCCCGGCTGGCAAACGTCGCTTTCGCCACGCATGGCTTCACGCTGGTGAAGCACTCGGTCGATGTCGATTTTGCCGACAAGGAAGATTTCGAGCGCCGCTATTATCCCGAGGTGGAGCGGCTGGTGAAGGAGATGACCGGCGCCAGCGACGCCTTTGCCTTCATGGGCATCCTGCGGGGCGGCGAGGGCGATCTGGGCGGCGGCCCGGCGCTGAGCGCCCATGTCGATTTCAATGAACAGGCAGTGCGCGACTGGGCGGCCCGCATGCGTCCTGAATGGGGCGATATTTCCGGCAAGCGCCTGATGAATGTGAATGTCTGGCGCGGCACCAAGCCCGTATTCAACAGCCCGCTGGCAGTATGCGATGCGCGCAGCGTGGAAAAGGGTGACTTCATGCTCGTCCGCCTGGGGAAGACGGACGATCCCGTGACGCCCAAGACGCCGGGCGGCCTCAACATGGCCTATAATCCGAAGCACGAGTGGTATTATTATCCGGACATGCAGCCGGACGAGGCGCTGGTCTTCCGCCTGTTCGACACGGCCGATCCGCTCTGGCACATGAGCGGCCACACCGCGATTGTGGACCCCACTGCAGAGCTTGGCGCACCGAAGCGCGAGAGCTTCGAAGTGCGCACTATCGCCCTGTTCGATCAATGACGGCCTTGGCCGCCATCGACCGGAACGGGCATGCGGGGTTGCCCTCAGCCCTCCTTGGGTTGCGGCGCGCCGATGCGGAAGCTGACTTCCTCCACTCGCACGAGTTTGGCGTGGCCATCCTGCTGCCACGGGTCCTGCGCCATGCGCTGGCGCACTTCCTCTTCGCTGTCGGCCCAGAAGACGAACAATACATCGGCGCTCGGCTCCATAAGTCCGGCCATGGCGATGAAGTTGTCCGCTTCCAGCCCGCCGACAAAGGCAGCGTGATCGGCAAAGCCATCCTGTTCATGCGCCTCGCGGGAATGATCCCAGGCTTCGGTCCTTTTCACGATGGCGGCAAACGTCTTTTTCATTTCATAGCTCCTGCCTCTGGGGATAGGTGAATTTGATAAATCCTATTCTTAATATGGCAAGTAATTAATGGGAGAATTATTATGCAGGTATTCATCTTTGACTGGCTTGCCTATGGGGAGAACATTGACAAGTTCCGCGTCAATGGTGAACTGCCGCGTCTGGGTGCCAAGCATTTCGATCCGCAGGTGGCGATCGATACTTATACCGAGCATCTGGATGCCTGGGTGGAGATGGAAAAGCAGGGTTTTGACGGCCTTGCCATCAACGAGCATCACGCCACGCCCTATGGCCTCGGCAATTCGCCGAACCTGATCGCGGCGGCCATCGCGCGGCTGACGCAGCGCATGAAGATCCTGATCTATGCCAATCTGCTGCCGATCCACGAGCCGCTGCGTCTGGCGGAAGAACTGGCGATGCTCGATTGCCTGTCCAATGGCCGCTTGATCAACGGCGTGGGCCGGGGGGCGCCGCGTGAATACAAGATCTTCAACGTGCCGCTGGATGAATCGCGCAGCCGGTTCGAGGAAGCCTATGAAGTGATGCGCAAGGCATGGACGGAGGATCGCTTCGACTTTGCCGGCAAGCACTTCAACTACAATGACGTGTCGATCTGGCCGCGCCCGGTGCAGAAGCCCTATCCCCCGCTGTGGGTGCCGCTGACCGGATCGAAGGAAACTATCGAATGGGCCGCGCGCAATGATGCCGCGATCACCCCGGGCGTGTTCCCCGGCCAGATGCGGCAGGATACTTTGCGCTATTTCCAGAAATGCTCGGCCGAGCATGGCCACACAGTCACGCCGCAGAAGATCAGCATCATGGTCGATTGCTATGTGGCGGATTCCAAGGCCAAGGCCATCGAGGAATATGGCCCCTATCTGATGTATCTGTTCAACACGCTGCTGATCTACGATCAGGTGTTCCAGAAGGACGTGGCAAAGACCAAATATTACAGCTCCACCGCCTTCGAGCATCTGCGCGAAGGAACCAAGGGCACGCTGGCGCAGGACGATTCCATCTTCAACGAATGGACCATGGAATCCGTGCGCGCCGCCGCTGAACATATGCCCATCGGCACGGCGGACGAAGTGGTGGAACGGATCATTGCCGAATGTAACGAGGCTGGGGCGGATAACGTCCTGCTGGTCTGCAATCGCGGGCCGATGCCGCAGGAAATGTTCCTCAACCAGATCCGCCGCATCGGCAGCGAAGTCCTGCCCCGCCTTCAGGCGCATAAGGTGCAGGTCGTTCCCTTCGCGGAAGAGGCGTTGAGCGTGGCCTGATGGCGCTCCGGCCCATCGCCCCGTCCGGGGGCGGGGCCGGAATTGAGAGCACTATTTTCAACGGGTCCGCGATTCCTATGGACCTGAAGGCGCATTCGGAACCCGGCGGCATTGCCGCATCGGGGCCGGGAACAGGGCGCGACAAGGGAGAAGAAATAATGGCACGGAAGCGCGCAACGATCGTCATCGTCCCCGGCGCCTGGGTGGGCGGCTGGCGCTGGCGCACTCTCGCGGACGATCTGCGCGATCGCGGGCATTATGTGTTCACGCCCACGCTGACCGGGCTGGGCGAGCGGGCGCACCTGACCAGCCCGGCGGTGAACCTGTCGCTCCATGCGCAGGATATCGCCAATGTCATCAAATACGAGCAGTTGGAGAATATCCTGCTGGTCGGCCATTCCTATGGCGGGATGCCGGTTTCCGTGGCGACCGAACTGGTGCCCGAAGGAATCATCCAGTCGATCCTCTATCTCGATGCCTTCTATCCCGAAGACGGCCAGAGCCTGAACGATCTGGTCCCCGGCCCGCCGCACCTGCCGCCGGAGGGTGAGGAATATCTGGTCCCGCCGCCGCGAATGAACGCCGTGGGCTTCAACGCCCATATGACGCCGGAAGCGCGCGCGGCCTATGAGGAGCGGCGCACTCCGCAATCGGTCTATTGCTTCAGCGAGAAGGCCCGCCTTTCCGGCGCGCGGGAGCGGATTGCGCAGAAGACCTATGTGATCGCCACCGGCTATCAGAACGATACTTTCGGCCCCGTGGCGGCGAAGCTGCGGGAACGGCCCGACTGGCGCGTGGAGGAAATGCCCTTCACCCACGATCTCCAGCATGTGGCGGCGAAAGAAACTGCCGATATGATCGAATCCGCTCTGCCCTGAGGCAGGCCTATCTGGAAAGAACAGAGCCCCGCGCGGCAGCGGGGCCAAATCGGGGGAAGAATTCGGATGGCGAAGGAAACCGGGCAGCACCCGTTACTTTCAGGCGGTTACAAGCGTTGGCTGGTTTTCGTGCTGCTGCTGGTCAGCATCTTCAACTTTGCGGACCGGGCCATCCTTGCGGTGCTGGCCCAGCCGATCAAGGAAGATCTGCACCTTACCGATACGGATCTCGGCCTGCTGCAGGGTCTGGGCTTTGCCATCCTCTATTCGATCCTTGGCATTCCGCTGGGCATGATGGCGGAACGGGTGACGCGCACCCGGCTGCTCGCCGCCTGTGTCGCCGCATGGTCGGCCATGACCGTCGCCTGCGGCTTCGCCACCAATTTCGCGACGATGTTGCTCGGCCGGATCGGCGTGGGCATCGGCGAGGCGGGGGCGCAGCCGATCACCAATTCGCTGGTTTCCGACCATTTCCAGCCGAGCCGCCGCGCCTCGATCTTCTCGCTGATCCTGCTCGGTTCTCCGCTGGGCTTCCTGCTTGGGCAGTCCTTCGGCGGGATCGTGGCGAGCGAATGGGGCTGGCGCGCGGCCTTCTACATGATGGGCCTGCCGGGGCTGGTCGTGGCGCTGTTGGTGGCCTTCACCCTGCGCGAACCGCCGCGCGGCCTGGCGGATGGGACGGCCAAGCCCATCGCCGAACCTGCGCCTTCGCTGATGCCTGCGCCTTCGCTGATGGACGTGCTGCGCTATCTGTTCGGCAAGCCGACCTTCCGGCATTTGCTGGCGGGCTTCGTCATTGCCAGCTTCACCATGAACGCCATCGCCAATTTCGTGCTGCCCTTCTACCTGCGCGGTTTCGCCGTGCCACTGGCGACCATGGGCGTGATGTTCGGGGTGGTCAGCTTCTTCTCCAACGGGCTGGGCATGTTGCTGGGCGGCTTCGGTTTCGACGCGCTGGGCAAGCGCGATCTGCGCTGGGCCTTGTGGGGGCCGGCCATCGCCATGCTGGTGTGCATCCCGATCTATTTCGGCGCCTTCATGAGCCACGCGATCTACATCTCGCTGGCCTTCATCTTCTTCGGCAATCTCACCCTGGCCACCTTCATGGCGCCTTCCATGGCGGCGATGCAGAACATGGCGGGGCCAAGGATGCGGGCGACGACATCGGCCATTACCGCGCTGGTGATCGGCATCCTCGGCGCAGGGCTGGGGCCGACGGTGACGGGCATATTGAGCGACAAATTCGCGGTGGGCCTGTTCAAGGGCACCGATTTCCTCGCGAGCTGCCCTGGCGGTCGCGGCATGGATGGCATGGGCACCGCGCTCGATGCGGCATGCCTCATGGCGTCGAGCGATGGCTTGCGTTATGCGCTGATCAGCGTGCTGGGCATATTCGCTTGGGCGGCGCTGCATTATGTGCTGGCAGCGCGCACGCTTGAGCAGGACCTCTACGTCCGGCCGGGTGGGGAATAGGGGGCGGGCAGGCTCTATCTCTCCCCATTCCGTTCGTCCTGAGCCTGTCGAAGGACGCGCGCCAACGCCTGCCCAATAAGGGCGCTTGGGGCCAATGGTTTCCCGCGTCCTTCGACAGGCTCAGGACGAACGGGGCGATGGAGGTAAAGAGGAAGGTCGAGCCGGATTAAATCGGCCGGCTGCGGCTCATTTCCAGCATGACCCGCGCAGCCTCTTCCTTCATGCGGGCAAGGTCCATCCCCGCGCCCGATCCTGCCTGATCGAGCAACTGGCGCATCAGGCGGAAATAGCTGGCCTGTAATGTCACCGGCAGGCGCTCGGCCAGGAAGGGGTGGAAGCGCGCTTCATAGGCGGCGAGGCAGCGTGAGAACAGATCGATCACCGGATTGTCCGCCACGCGCGATACGAAGTGGACGAAATTGAGCAGGTCAAAGCGTTCCAGCACGTCGCCTTGTTCAACCCGCAGCAGCAGCTCTTCCAGCTTGGCCCTCTGTTCCGCATCGGCGCGGCTGACGGCCAGCGCGGGCATGAAGCAATTGAGCTGGAACAGGATCGTCCCGGCAGAGCGGACATCCATCTGCTGCCCGATGAGATAGGCCAGCAACAGGCGGATCGTGCCGGTCATGCGGCTGTTGCGGACAACCAGCCCGTTGCCGCGCCCCCGCCGGCATTCAACCAACCCGCTATCCTGCAGCAGCCGGATCGCCTGACGCAGGGTAAGCCGGCTGACGCTGAAGCGCTCGCACAGATCCCATTCGGAACCGAGCCGTTGGCCGGCACTGCCGTTCTGCAGGATGTCGCTGGCAAGGCGGCGTGCCACCAGCGCCGCCAGAGTGCGCTCGTCACTCGTCCGGGCGGTTTCTTCCACTTGGGGCTCGGCCACGCTCTCACGCGGGCGCAGCAGCCGGAACAGATCGCCATGCAATCCCCCGAATGCCGCCGCCGCGCCTTCACCATCGCCCTGCGCCAGTGCGCGGCGCAGATCGGCCGTGGCGAGTGGAACGCTGGCGGGATAATCGCTGGCTTCGGGATTGCCGGCGGCGAAATCCATCGTCAGCGCGTTCAGGCATTTGACGAAGGGCATCACGGCGGGTTCGCGCGTCAGCCGCGCCAGCTCGCTGCGCAGGGCGAGGTGGCCGTGAATATCATCCGCATCGGTCGCCAGTTCCAGCCGCCCCAGCGCCATGGAGCTGGGCCGGGCCTGTGCCGCCAGCCGCACGATCATCAGATCCACCGCTTCGCGCGCGTCGAGCAATTGCGACAGGGTGAGCCCCACCGCGCGGAAATGGTCGGCCAGTTCTTCCCCGATGGCGTCCACCTGCGGCATCTTCACGATGAAGCCGCCGCTCGGGCCGGGTCTCAGGCTGCCAAGGCCGCGCCGTTCCAGCAGGCCGATAGCCTCGCGGATGACGGCCCGGCCCACGCTATAACGCTTGGCAAGATCGCGCAGGCTGCCCAGTGCGTCGCCCGGCGGCGGCCTGAGGGAGGCTATATCGTCTTCAATGCGGCGGGCCAGAATCTCGGCCATTCGGGCGGCCGTCTCCCCCTCGCGCGTGGAGGCGGTGTAGATGCGTTCGGCGGCGTTCATCCGTATTTCGCCGCAAAGGGTGCCATTGCTGCCACTGTCTTGCGCTCCCGCCGGAGGATATGGGCATTCGGGACCGTGACTGCGCGGGCGATCATGAAAACAGTTTCAGCGCCCATGCCGGCATGCGGATGCACCATCTTCCGATATTCCGTTATGATACGCCCCATGGGCCGATAAGTTCCGGTTTTCGCCCGAATATCGCGGTTAATCCAGCTTGTTGCCGCTGGCCCGATGCCTGCAAGGCCGGAAGGGCTGTGCATCGCCATCAATCGCCATATTTCGGCTGCGGAGTGCCCGGCTTGACGGCGCAGTTCCAATGTTCCGCGATTTTGCCATCGGCGATGCGGAACATGTCGAACCAGGTGGTGGTATAGGTTTCTCCCTGCCGCAGGGGGTGGGGGTGCTCCAGTCCTGTGACCAGCACCACCAGATCGCCCTGGGCCACCATGGCGACGATGGGCGAGCGCAAATAGGGTTCGAGCGGCTGGCCTGCCCGTGGCTCTGGCGTCGGATCGTGATTGATGAAGCCGGGCGAAAAATAGGTGCCTGCCAGATCGGTGCGGCCAGCATCGTGGATGTGGCGCCATGCGTCGAACACCAGCTTCTTATTGGCGGCGAGCGTGGCATCCCCATCCTGCAGCAGCGCCAGTTGCGCGGGTCCGGAAAGCCCCGTCACCCGCTGGGGCCCGCCCTTGTCGGGGGGCAGCACATTCGCGCCGGGGGCTTCCTGCACCGAATGCCAATGTTCGGCCAGCCGCTGGTCTTCAACCCGGAACAGGTTGAAGTGGACAGTGGAATAGCTCCCCTGGCCGCTGGGTTCTGGCATTTCTTCGCGCAGGGCCATCACCACCAGATCGCCTTCCGCCAATATCGTCACCAGCGCCGGGGAAACGACAGCTGGAATCTCCCGCTTCGGGATCGCGGAAAAGATCGCCTTGAAGGCCGCACGCCCGGTGGGGAGGATGGGGCTGTGCTGGATATAGCCTTCCTGCAACATGCTGTCCGCCAGTTCGACATGGCCAGCATTGACGATGCTGCGCCACATGTCGAAGGCCAGTCGCTTATTGGCGGCAAGGGCTGGATTATCGTCCTCCAGCAGGGCCAGCGGATCGGGGTGGCCCATCACTTCTTCCGGGTGCGTGGGCGAAGGTTGCGGCGCCAGCGATTGCGCGCGCGGCTCTGCCGGGGCAGCCTGAGCCCCCGCCATTCCACATGCAAGAATCTGCACGCAGGCCGCAGCCGCACTGACGCGCAATACCTTGATCACGCCAATCCTTCTCCTTTTGCCCCATTGTTACCGGGACTTTTCAAGCTGACCATAAGGGCAATCGCAGAGTTAAAATAGGCGCATCGTTTCATTTGCGGGGTGAAAACCGCTTTGCCCTTGCAATCGATTGTGATGTTTGCCAGCCTCACCGCAATTCGCCCCTTCGCATGTCGGGGGGCGTGAGGAGAACGGCCGCCCGGCCATGGTGCAAGGGCAGGCTACGGGGAGGAATAATGGCAGGATTTCCGGCATTGGAACGGCGCACTCTGTTGCTCGCATCGGCGGGCCTTTTGGCGCTTGCAGGGGCAAAGCCCGCATTCGCCCAGCGGGCCAGCGCGGAAACCATGGGTAGCTGGAACTCCGCCCCATCCATCCCCCTATGGCCCGGTCAGCCGCCAGCAGGGGGCTTTGTGCCAAACCCGCCGCCGCCCGATGCAATCGCGAATTTCATCACCAATGTCGCCATGCCGGAATTGCGGGTGTTCCGCCCGGAAAAGCCCAATGGGCGCGCTGTGCTGTCGATACCGGGCGGGGCCTATACTTTCGTGTCCATCGCCAATGAAGGCGTGGATCTGGCGCAGGTGATGACTGCGCGTGGATATACGGTGTTCGTGCTCGTCTATCGTCTGCCGGGCGAGGGGTGGCATCACCGGGAGGACGTGCCGCTGCAGGATGCCCAGCGGGCGGTGCGCCTGATCCGCAGCCGGGCCGCGCAATTCGGCATCGGGGCGGATAGTCTTCATGTGATCGGCTTTTCGGCAGGCGGGCATCTGGCGGCAACGCTCGCCACGGGCTTCGGAGAAAAGGTCTACGATCCGGTCGACAGCGCCGATGCGCTGAGCGCGCAGCCTTCCACCGTAGGGCTGATCTATCCCGTGATCGGGCATGAACCGGGCGTGGGCCATGCGGAAAGCTCGCTGCGGCTGCTGGGCGAGAATCCCTCGCCCACGTTGGTGGCGAAGCGATCGCCCGACCTGCATGTCGGCCCGGAAACGCCGGCCACTTTCCTGATGCATGCGCTGGATGATCCGGCGGTGCCGGTGGAGAACAGCCTGCGCATGCTCAAGGCGCTGCGCGCGGCGGGGCGGCCGGTGGAGGCGCATCTGTTCGAGGAAGGGGGGCATGGCTTTGGCCTGGGCTGGCCCAATCTGCCGGTCAGCCAATGGAGCGAATTATACGCCCGCTGGCTGGAGCGGCAGGAAGCAAAGAAATTGATGGAATCGAGGGGAGAAGGACATGATGGACATTAATCGGCGGGATTTCGTCCGCCTTGCGGGGCTGGCCGCCGGGGCCGGACTGGCGCTGAAAGGGGGCATTGCCCTGGCCGCCGGGGCAGACCCTCATGCAGTCGCCCTGGCCCATGTGGACCCGGAACTGAGGCCTGCGGCAAAGCAGATATTGAGCATGATGGGCCAGATGGCCAGCATCGATGCCGAACATCTGCCGCAGCTGCGCGCGAATACTCCTGCGGCGCCGCAATTGCCCGATGTGCCGGTGAAGGAAGTGCGCGTTCCCGCCAGCGGGAGCCTGCCTGAGGTCACGGTCTATGTGGTGAACCAGCGCGCTGGAGAAAAGCGGCCCGCAATTCTGCACACCCATGGCGGCGGCTATATTCTGGGCTCGGCCAAGTCGGAAGCGCGCCATTTGCAGGAGACGGCGCGGCAGCTCGATTGCGTGATCGTCAGCGTCGAATACCGGCTGGCGCCCGAGGCGCGTTATACCGCTTCGGTCGAGGATAATTACGCCGGTCTGCTCTGGCTCTATCGCAATGCGGACACGCTGGGCGTCGATCGCGCCAAGATCGCGCTGCTGGGCGAAAGCGCGGGGGGAGGGCACGCCGCGCTGCTCGCCATTGCCGCGCGGGATCGGGGCGAAGTGCCGCTGGTGCTGCAGGCGCTGATTTATCCCATGCTGGATGACCGGACGGGCAGCACCCGGCAGCTTCCGCCCTATATCGGCGTGGTAGGCTGGGATGCCCCGGCCAATCGCTTCGGCTGGGAGAGCTTCCTGGGCGCGGCGCCGGGTTCGAGCGCAGTCCCTGCAGCAGGCGTGCCCGCGCGGCTGGAGAATCTGGCCGGGCTGGCGCCAGCCTTCATCGGCGTGGGCGGGGTGGACCTGTTTGTCAGCGAGGATATCGAATATGCCCGGCGCCTGACCGAGGCGGGCGTGCCGACCGAATTGCTGGTTACCCCCGGCGCGTTCCACGGGTTCGACCAGGTCGCATCGGACACAGAACCAGCCCGGAAGTTCACAGCCGCCAAATTCGCGGCGCTGCGCCGGGCCTTCGGAATGAAACCCATTACAAATAGCTGAAATCGTCTAAGTATTTCGTATATTAAAGGCGGTCCGGCTGATAACAGCCGGGCCGTTTTTGCTTCTGAATACCGGCGGAATTAGCCTAATCTAAGAAATATAAAATTAGCATACTAATAAATAGCTGAATATTGTAAATATTCATCGGCTTCGACTTGGATTCCCCGTATTGCAATCGATTGAAATTTTAGTTACTCCCTATAACCAATGACGGGCCGATAGGGCTCGCGTTGCAAGGGAGGATGCTATGAGGACCAGAGACTTGGTGCGTCTGTCGGCTGCTGCACTGGCCATTGGCGTGGGGATCGCCACGCCCGCCTGGGGGCAGGAGGTAACGTCAAAGGAGGGCGAGAAGGCCGCCCCGCCCGAAATCATCGTCACGGCCCAGCGGCGCGAGGAAAATCTGCAGGACGTGCCCATCGCGGCAACCGCGATCAGCGGCGATCAACTGGATGACAAGGCCGTGCGCACGCTGGCCGATCTCCAGTTTGCCGCGCCTTCCGTCTCCATCACCGATCAGGGTCTGACCCAGTCGGTCAATCTGCGCGGCATCGGCATCGCCAGCGGCTCGCCTTCGGTGGCCAATGGCGTGGCTACCTATATCGACGGCATTTTCCAGCCGCCGATCCTGACCTCTTCCAGCTTCTACGACATTGCCTCTATTGAAGTTCTGCGCGGGCCGCAGGGCACGCTGGTGGGTTCCAATTCCACGGGCGGCGCGATCTTCATCAATACGCAGAACCCCAGCACGGACCGGGTGAAAGGTTATGCCAAGGGATATTACGGCAGCTATAATGCAGTGGGCGCCGAAGGGGCCCTGAACCTGCCGGTCAGCGATGTGCTGGCCCTGCGCGTGGCGGGTACGACCCGCTGGCGCGACAGCTATTACACCGACATCGGCCCCTATCATAATACGCCCGACAGTCTGGACGAGCAGGCCGGGCGTCTCAGCGTGTTGTTCCAGCCGGACAATTTCCGCGCGCTCGCCAAGGTCGAATGGATCGACAAGAATACGGGCGGCTATGCCTATCGGCCCATCGAAGGCACGACCTTCGATGGGGACAGGCAGGATGATTTCCGCGAGCTGACCTATAACGCCCCGACGCTCAATCACGAGCGGGCGTTCAATTCCAGCCTCGAACTGCGTTACGAGCTGGATGGCGGCATCGTGCTCCGCTCGCTCACCGGTTACACCAACAAGCGGATCAACAATCTCTACGATTCCGACGGTGCCTTCACCAATGTGGACACCAGCGTTCCGCCGGATGGCATCCCCGATGTGTTCGCATCGCAGGTGCAGGACCAGTTCGTGCGGGAGCGGGAATGGACGCAGGAAGTCAACATCATCTCCCCCGCCGAGGGAAGGTTCAACTGGATCCTTGGCGGCTATTACCAGAAGAACAAGATCGACGTGATCATCGATGGCCGGTCGGACGACATCGTCAGCGATCCCACCAAGATCCGCAATTATCAGGATAAGCTGACGCTCGGCGTGTTTGCCCAGCTCGGCTACAAGATCATGCCCAACCTCGAATTCCAGGTCGGCGCGCGCTATTCGCACTACAAGGTGGACAGCACGGGCTATGTGAATATCGGTTCGGAAGGACCGGTCTTCGGGCCTGACGGTTTGAATGTCGCGGATCTGGCGGGCAGCCATGAGGATGGCCGCATGACCGGCAAGGTCGCGCTCAACTGGAACGTCAATGACGACCATATGCTCTATGTCTTCGCTGCAAGGGGCTACAAGCCGGGCGGGGCGAATAACGTAACCTCCGAATTCGGCCCCGAAACGGTGATGGATTATGAATTCGGCTGGAAGGGCGCCTTCCTGGATAACCATATCCGCACCCAGCTCGGCGCCTTCTACATGGATTACAGCGATTTCCAGTTCGACGCGCTGGACATCACCACCGGGCAGAGCGGCGTCACCAATATTGCCAGCGCCAATATCAAGGGCCTGGAATTCCAGATGCAGGCCAAGATCGACGGGCTGAGCATCGATGGCGGCGTGGCCTATGTCGATTCCTCGCTCGACAAGATCACAATGGTGGATGTGCGCAATCTGCCGCCCGCACCCGTGCGGCTGCCGCAGTGCCTCCCCTCATCGGCGCCCGGCACCTGTTTCGATTACACGGATTATATCGGCACCGCAGGCGGCGGGGTGAATTTGTTCTCCCCCAAATGGTCCTACAATGTCGGCGTACAATACGAAGCCTGGGTGAACGAGGATGTATCGATCACGCCGCGCCTCAATTATGCCTATGTCGGGCCGCGCTGGACCAACCTGTTCTACAACCCGCAACTCGATTATCTCGAAGGCAGGGGGCTGCTCTCGGCCCAGATCACGCTAAGGTACAAGGATTGGGAGCTTGAAGGCTACGCCACCAATCTGACCAACGAGAAATATGTCAGCGGCCAGTCGGGCAATAATGAATTCTATGGCGCGCCCAGAGAATTCGGTGTCCGCGCATCAGTGAGGTTCTAGAACTATGCAGGCACGCCATGCGGCCGGTCTTTCGGTAATCGCAATCCTCCTGTCCTCCTGTGCCGGCGCTTCGGCGCCGGGCAGGACGGAAGTGGCCAATGCGGGATCGCCGCAAAGGTGCGAGGCTTTGGGCAAGTCGCTGGCGGTGAAATGGCCGCTGTCGGACACAAGGGTGACGGCGGCGGTCTATCACGAGGCAGGTGCCGCTCCCGCGCCGCCGGGCCCGCCGGGAATGTTCCCGCCCGTGCAATTGCCCGCCCATTGCGAGCTGACCGGCGTGATGCAGGAACGCAAGGGCGCGGACGGGCAGGATTATGCCATCCGTTTCCACCTACGCTTGCCGGACCAGTGGAACGGCCGCTTCTTCATGCAGGGCGGCGGCGGCACCAATGGCGAGCTGGGCGATGCCATCGGGCGAGTGCAGGGCGGGGCAGAACCCGCGCTCACCCAGGGCTATGCCGTGCTTTCGCAGGATTCCGGGCATGACAATGCGCGCAACAGTGTGGCGGAGCGCAACGGAGCCTCGGCTTTCGGTTTCGATCCGCAGGCGCGCGCCGATTATGGCGGGGACTCGTTGGAGAAAA
>MKUB01000052.1:18268-36464 GCA_001898545.1 Sphingomonadales bacterium 63-6
TTATTACGGGGCGAAGCCGCGCTACAGCTATTTCGTGGGTTGTTCCAAGGGCGGGCAGGAAGGCATGGCCCTGGCCCAGCAATATCCCGATCTGTTCGACGGGATCGTGGCCGGTGCGCCCGGCTTCTCCCTCCCGCGCGCGGCGATTGGCGAGGCATGGAACACGCAGGCTTTCGCCTCGGTGGCGAAGGAGCGGGGGGAACCGGTGACGATTTCCTCCATCGCGCGCAGTTTCTCCATGGCCGACCTGCAATTGGTCAGCCAGACCGTGGCCGGTGTCTGCGATGCGGATGACGGACTGGCCGACGGGATCGTGGGCGATTTCCGCAAATGCACCTCGGCCCGCGTGGTTCCGGCGCTGAAGGCGCGCCAGTGCAAGGCGGGCAAGCAGGACGGGTGCCTTTCGGCGGGCCAGATCGCCGCGCTGGAACAGGTCCATGGCGGCGCGCGGTCCAGCGATGGCAAGCAGATCTATCCCGGTTTCCCGTGGGATGCGGGTTGGGCGGACATGGGCTGGCGCATCTGGATGGCGGGCATGCCCGATGGTTCCAGCCCGGCTATCAACATCGCCATGGGCATGCCTTCGCTGGCATCGGTGTTCAGCTCGCCGCCGCGCGCCCTGGGTGCCAATCCGGAGGCCTATCTGGCCTATGCGCTGGATTATGATTTCGATCGCGATCCGGCGGGGATCGATCTGGTCCAATCGCCCTTCGTGCGGTCGGCCTGGCAGGACATTTCCGCCCGGTCGAGCAATATGGACGGGTTCCGTGCTCGCGGGGGCAAGCTGATCGTGCCCCATGGCGTTTCCGATCCGGTCTTCTCGATCAACGATACGCTGGCCTGGTGGGACGAAGCCAATAGCCGCTACGCAGGTTCGGCGGCGTCCTTCGCCCGCGTGTTCCCGGTGCCGGGGATGGGCCATTGCCAGGGCGGCCCGGCGACCGACCAGTTCGATGCCTTCGGCGCCGTGGTGCGCTGGGTGGAACAGGGCGTAGCCCCCGACAGGATCGAGGCGCGCGCCGGGCCCATGTCGCCATGGCCGGGCAAGCAGGGCGTGCTGTGCCCCTATCCGATGGTCGCGCGGCCGGTGGCTGGCGATCGTGGCAAGGATGGCGAAGGCGCCGCGATGGAGTGCCGTTTGTAGAAACCTGTACCGGGAAATTCCCAGGCCCGGTCAGGTCGACCAGCAAGGCGGGCGGGGTGAAAACACCTCGTCCGCCTCTTTTATCGCGAGGTTTGCAATCGATTGCCAAATCTCACGGCCATGCTTAGAAACCTGTATTCATAACGGGCGATGCAGATCGTTCGTGGACGAACACGATAAGAAAAACGGCAAAGGGACGGGATAATGCAGCACAGGCCCGGCCTGTGTCAGCTGCTCCTGCCGCGCCGGGGCAAAATGGAGAGCAGATGATGATTGCGGCCAATCAGGACCCATCGAACAGGTCCGCGCGTTTTCTCAAGCTGTTGATCTTCATGATGTTCGCCACTTTCGCGATGACGACGGATTCGGTCGGTACGATCATTCCCGATGTGATCCGGGAGTTCCGGCTGGGCATGACGGCGGCCGGATCGTTCCATTACGCATCCATGTCGGGCATCGGCATCGCGGCGATCCTGCTGGGCTTCCTGGCTGACCGGATCGGACGCAGAGGATCGATCCTGCTCGGCCTGACCCTGTTCTGCCTAACCTCCGCCCTGTTCGCCGCAGGGAACAGTTTCGGCCTGTTCGTAGTGTTGCTGTTCGTTTCGGGCCTGGGAATCGGCATCTTCAAGGCGGGCGCGCTGGCGCTGATCGGGGATATCTCAGCTTCCACGCGGGAACATGCGGCCAATATGAATCTGGTGGAGGCGTTCTTCGCTGTTGGCGCGATTGTTGGGCCGGCGCTGGTCAGCCTGCTGCTGGAGAATGGAACGAGCTGGAAATGGCTCTATCTGATTGCCGCTGCTCTGTGCGGTTTGCTGATCCTGGGCACGATCCTGGCTCCTTTCCCCCGTCCGCAGACGAGCGATGAAGAAAAGGCGGACCCCAGGGATGCGGCGCGTATGCTGGGCGATCCCTATGCTCTGTTCTTTGCCCTGATGCTGATGCTCTACGTGGCGGCGGAAGCGGCGATCTATGTCTGGGCGCCGACCTATTTTGCCGGATATGACGGGCCCAATGCGGCTCTGGCGGCTTTCGTTGTCGCGATATTCTTCGCTTTGCGGGCAGTGGGGCGCTTCCTTGGCGCATGGCTGCTTGCCCGCATGGACTGGACCATGGTGCTGGCGATCTGCAGCTGTGCGATGGCTGCCTTGTTCTGGATCGCCACTGCGGGTGGCCGCCCGGTCGCCGTATTCGCCTTGCCCGCCACGGGCCTGTTCATGTCCGTGCTTTATCCCACGATCAATTCCACCGGCATAAGCTGCTTTGAAAAAAGCCGTCACGGTTCGATTGCGGGTTTCCTGCTGTTCTTCACTTGCGTGGGGGCAGTAGCTGCCCCGCTGGCGATGGGGGCGGTCGGCGATCTGATGGGCACGAGCGATTACAGTATGGCGCTGGGCGGCGCATTTGCCACGCTGCTGGCGATCCTGTGCTTGTGGAATCTGGTGCGCCAGCCTGTGGCCGATCGGCTCGCTCGCCGTAACGAACAGGATTATGGCGGCGGGGCTCCGGTTCAGGCACCGACTCAGATTGTGCCGGGCCCGGCCGCATAAGCGCCGCCCTTGATTGATTGCGGCGCGCGGCGCATGAGAAAGTCGGCGTCGAAGGGCTCAGCTTCGTTCCGCCTGAAAGAGGAATGAAGCTTGGCTGTAAAGGTCCGCACGATCTACGATCTTGCCGAACTGGCGGGGGTTTCTCCGGCAACCGTTTCGCGTGCGCTGGCCGGCAAGCAGGTGGTCAGTGCAAAGACTGCGGAGCGTATTCGCAAGCTTGCGGAAGAGCATGGCTTCAGCCCCAGTTCGATCGCTCGCAATCTGCGCACGCGGCGGCGCGGAGCGATCGGCGTGGTGATCCCTCTGGGGCATGAACGCGGGCAGCATATTTCCGATCCGTTCTTCATGACGCTGATCGGCGCCCTTGCCGATGAACTGACCGAGCGCGGCTTCGATCTGGTGCTTTCGCGCGTCATTCCGGACCGGGACAACTGGCTGCAGAAGATGATCGATGCGGACCGCGTCGATGGCTTCATCGTGATCGGCCAGTCGGACCAGTCCAAGGTGCTGGATGCTGCCGCGGGCCATTTCCTGCCCATGGTGGCGTGGGGTGCCTTTGTGCAGGGGCAGGTCCATTGTTCCGTGGGTACGGACAATTATCTCGGCGGACGGCTGGCTACCCGGCATCTGATCGAAAGAGGCTGCCGCACCATCGCCTTCCTTGGAAATCCCCGCGCCATTGAGCTTTCGCTCCGTCTGGAAGGCGCCCGGGCAGCCGTTGCGGAAGCTGGTGGAGGCGTGGAACTGCTGGAGATCCCCACCCATCTCGCGGCGGAGCTGAGCGGTGAGGAAATCGCCAACTATCTCGATCATGTCGAGAAGGTTCCCGATGGCTTTTTCGCGGCTTCGGACATGATCGCGCTCACGGCAATCCAGGTGCTTTCCGCCAGAGGGCTGTCCGTTCCCGACGATGTGAAGGTGATCGGCTATGACGATCTGGCCTTGGCAAGGACCAGCGTTCCCCCGTTGACCACGATCCGGCAGGACATTTCAGGCGGGGTGACTCACCTGGTCGAAAACCTCTTCAAGCGCATTGAAGGCAAGGCCACGGGTTCGGTCGTGCTCAATCCGGAACTGATTGTTCGCTCATCCACCTGATTGGAGCAGAATTATGCACTGACGAAAGTCTCAGGTGCATGCAATCGATTGCGCAAAGGTGATTGCGCAATTATCAGGTCATATCAAAGAAGGGGGCGGGGCGGATGTTTTCCCGGAGCAACGGCTTGCAGGCTGGTTTCCCGAACAGGATATGAGGCGGAGAGAATTGGTTGGATCGTTATCCGATACGTCAGCGGAGGACAGCCGCGTGACCGCGTCTACCGCTCCTGCAGGCATGGTTGCCTGGACTGCGGAGCACGTGCGCGCGATCCGGCAGGACGTCAGCCATACCGCTCCCCTGATAGGCGATGCCGATTTTTCGCGCGTCTCTTCCGATATCGATATCTGGGATGCATGGCCGCTTCAGGACCGTGCGGGTAATCCTGCCCTGATCGGGCAAGGGGAAATCTTGTGGATGGCCCTTGCGGCCCCTCATCGGGACGATCCGGACGAGCGCCATGGAATCGCTCGCATTCATCTTTTCCAGCACAATGCGGCAGGTTGGACCGCGCTTGGGCCCGTCTTTCCCGATGGCTTTACTCCGGGCAGCCGCGAATGGTCCGGCTCGGCCGTGCTCGATGCCGATGGGCGGAGCGTGACAATCTTTTTCACGGCAACCGGGAAACGCGGGGAAGAGGAACTCACCTTTACCCAGCGGCTTTTTCGCGCGCGGGCAGTTCTTGCAGGCGCCAGCGGTGCCTATCGATTGGGGGACTGGCAGGGGCCGGACGAGTTCGTTCGCGGCGATCCCCGGTGGTATATGGCCAGCGATGCGGGCAGCGGCTCTGTCGGTACGATCAAGGCCTTTCGCGATCCAGCCTATTTCCACGATCCGGCAAGCGGAGCGGATTACGCCTTCTTCGCCGCTTCGCTGGCAGGTTCGGACAATGCCTTTAACGGGGTAATCGGCGCGGCTCGGGCAGATGCGGATATGTCCGGCAGCTGGACGCTTCTGCCACCTATCCTGGGCGCGGATGGGCTGAATAACGAGCTGGAAAGGCCGCACGTGTTGATGCATGGCGGCCATTATTACCTGTTCTGGTCCACCCAGAAGCATGTCTTCGATCCGGCAGGACCGGTCGGCCCCACCGGGCTTTACGGCATGGTGTCGGACCGGATCGATGGGGGATGGCAGCCGCTTAACGGCACGGGTCTGGTATTCGCCAATCCGCCCGAGGCACCCGGCCAGGCCTATAGCTGGCTGGTGCTGCCCGACCTCAGCGTAATCAGCTTCGTCGATAATTGGGGGCAGGGGCCGGATTCCGGAATTCGCCGTTTCGGGGCAAGCTTTGCCCCTCTCCTCCACCTCCGTCTGGATGGCCAGACGGCATCGCTGAAGGTCTAGCGATGGCGGAGGGCGGCTATTTCGCGGGGATAGAACTGGGCGGCACGAAGTCGGTCGCCATACTGGCACAGGGGCGGGAGATCGTTGATCTCGTCAGGCTTCCCACGCTTTCTCCAGACGAAACACTGGGCGCACTTCGTGAGCAATTGGGACGTTGGGAACAGAGCGCGGGCTTTCACTCGCTTGGGATAGCCTCCTTCGGGCCCTTGCAACTGGATGTTGCACAACCCCGCTTCGGCACCATGCTGGATACGCCCAAGCCGGGCTGGTCGGGTGCGGATGTAGCGGGAGTGCTGACTGCCGGGTTGAGCTGCCCTTGGGCAATCGATACGGACGTGAATGGCGCGGCGCTGGCGGAATATCGCTGGGGGGCGGGGCAGGGCTGTGACAGCCTTTGCTATATCACGATCGGCACGGGCGTTGGGGGCGGGCTGGTGATCGGTGGCCGTCCTGTCCACGGGGCAATGCATCCGGAAATCGGCCATCTGCGCCTCAGAAGAGCCGCTGGTGACGATTTTGTGGGGAACTGCCCGTTTCACGGCGATTGCATTGAAGGCCTGATCAGCGGGCCGGCGCTGGCCGGCAGGTTCGGCGGAGATCCGGCCTTGGTTTCCGGAGATGATGCCCGCTGGAGCTATGTGGCATCGGACCTTGCCGAACTGGGGGGGGCGATCCTGTTTACCACTTCAGCCCAGCGAGTCCTGATCGGTGGCGGAATAGGCATGGCGCGCGCGGGGCTGACCGAGGCTGCGCGAGACCTTGTCGTGGTTCGCGCCGGAGAATATCTGCCATTCCTTGACCGGGATAGCGCGGATATTCTTATCGGCCTGCCTGAACTGGGCGACATGGCGGGGCCCCTGGGCGCTATCGCCCTGGCAATCGCTGCAGCCGAAAGCGTTTGAGCAAGCGGGGCTTGCCGAGCATTCTTTCAGAGACGCGCGCGGGCCAGCATCTGCAAGGAAGCGGCGAAATAATCTGCCGAAAGCGTGGCCGGTTCCGGCGCGCCGAGCAGCCTGCCCACAATCGCGGCGCCGCCTTCGGAGACGGGATAGGGCGCTTCTTCCCCGGTGACCACGTCGATCCATGCCGGGATCGGCCTCTGCTGGGTAAGGCGCTGGCGCCAGAAGGTACCGATATCCGCCGCAAGGTTCGCGCGCATTCCCATGAGGGAATAGAGTGCAATGCGGATGGCATCGAAGCCGAAGCGCGGCGGGTGGCTGGCGGCGGGGATGACTTGGCTGGTGCCGGTGACAGTCAGCCAGTCGGGCGGCAGCCTGTGAGCGCCGAACTTCGCCAGCCTGACGAGATCCTCGCAATCGGCGATTAGCTGACCCCAGACATGCTGCCCATCCAGCGCGGCGAAAGTATCGAGCGCGGGCCAGATGAAATAGGATGGATTGACCGTGACCCCTGCCGGAGTGACGAAGCCCTGGATGCCGGGCAACAACAGTTGGCGGCCATATTGGCTGGTTACGCAGCGGCTGCGGATCGCATTGCGGATCTGGGCGGATCGATCCAGATAATGCTGCATCTTCCAGCGCTTGCCTGCCAGAGCCAGCGCCCAGGCGATCAGCATGTCGCCGTCAGTGGCGTTATTGGGATCGCCGACCGGATTGATCTCCCGCGGATCGTAGCGCCAGGAAAACAGCGCCATGTCCCCGCGTGACAGCGATTGCTCCGTCCAGTGATAGATGCTGGCAAATGCATCCCGGTCACTCGCGGCGAAGGCCAGGATCATGCCATAGCCCTGTCCCTCGCTATGGCTGATGCCGCCATTGCCGGTATCGATGATGCGCCCATCCGGCGAAAGGAAAGCCGCACGATAGCGTTGCCACCAATCGTCGGTCTTCGCGCCTCGCCCGTTGGATTCTCCTGCTCCGCAAGCGACAGTCAGGGCAGCCAGGGTGCCCAGGGTGAACCAGCGACGATCAACGGCCATGGCGCAGCTCGACCATATCCCCTTTCCACTCGGCCACCGTCTTGAGAGACGGGCCGCTTCCCAACTGGCGGAACCAGCTGTCATAGGCGCCTTCCAGCACCGCCAGCAGGATCTGGGGCCATTGTGTATGCGCTCCGCCGGGAATTTCCCGGGGCGCATGGCGGTGGCGCACGATGATGCCGTCATTTTCCAGCACGATCTCCGCCTCGCCCCAATCCAGCGTGCTCCAGAAAGTATTTATCCGGGCAGACAGGGCCGCGATGCAAGTGTCGTCAGCCAAGGATTCCAGCGCCGCGAAGCGCCGCCCGATGGCAAGGGCAAACCCGCGCATTTCAGCGGGAGATGCATTCTGCGACAGTTCGGCCACTGTCATCACACCCAGCAGGGCAAGGCCCGGCGTGGGATCGTGGCGCTGTTCAGCCCCCAGGAAGGGCTTGTGAAAATTTTCCATCATCATTCGCCGCTCCCGAAGCTTTGGCGGACGCCCACCATCGAGCGGAATTCATTGTAATTACCGAAGCTGTTGTAGCTTGTCTGGCCGCCAATGCGAGTGTTCCTGCTCACACGATAATAGGCGGAGGCATCGGCCGATACGGCGAAGCCGGTCTTGCTCAGGCTGTCATAATAGGAACGAACGTCGGTGTTCTCGCTCTTGAGCGCATCCAGCTGGGCCTGTGCGACAGGATCGGTGGGGTATAGCACCACTTCGTCCTGGCTGTAGCTCTGGAAGCCGGGGGTCAGCGATGCGGCGAGTTCCAGAACGTCGGTCTTCATGCGGTAATTGATCGGGAAGCCGACGCTGAGGAAGCTCTGCGGGCTGAAATAGCCGCCATGGCCGAAAGTGAAATAGTTCTGGTTGTTGGCATAGGCCTGATAATTGAAATTGATCCCGGCGGTGAGCGACGAGTGCTGATCCTGCCAGGCGCGCAGATAACCACCGATATTGGCCTCGATCCCGTCATTGTCGCGCACATTGGTGCCGGCGAAGCGGTTATAGCGGACATCGCCGTAAAAGCCGCTGCCCTGCTGGTCCCACGAGAAGGCAAGGCCGCCGCCCGTGCGCATCACCTGACCCCAGGTTTCGCCGGTCACCGGATCGCGGGTTCCCGCATAGGAAATGACGCTGTCGGTCACCGCCTGCCGTTCCACCCAGCCGCGCACCAGCGCGTTTTCGGACAGGCGCGGGGAGACTTCGCCATGGAAGGTCAGCTCGGTTTCGCCGATACCGATAGGAGTGGTGCCGGCTTCCAGCTTGAGCAGGTCGCTTTCATAGCCCACGGCCAGCGCCACGCCCGATTTGTGCTGCGTATCGGCCTGCACCAGCGGAGAGGGAACTTCATCGACAATGGCCTGTGCTTCCAGCGTGGCATTGCGGCCGAAGCGGGCAAGGCCTGAGCCGGAGGGGCGCCCGGCATCCAGCACGGTTGCTTCGGCCCGGACATAGGCGCGGCCACCGGCAAGGTCGGTCGAGAATTTCGTGGTGCCCTTGATCTCGTCAAGCGCGCTGAGGCCGGTCTCGCCGGAACGCTTGCGATAGGAAGTGTTGAATTCCACCTGCGGCCCGGTGTCCTGCGAAAGCTCCGCAATCTCGCTCTGCAATTGCATCATCACCGGGTCGCCGACGGGCGCCGCGCCGTAAACGCCGCCCTGCGCGCCAAGCCCTGCCGCGGCAGGGGCCTGCCAGGAGGCAGCGGGCTGCGCCGAGGCGACCGTGCCCGGCATTCCGGCATTGTAGCCGGTAGCGGGCGCATAGGAGCCACCGGCGGCATAGGAATTGCCCGCCGCATAGGGCGCGGCAGGAGCATAGGAGGCCGGAGTGGCCATCCCCCCGCCCAGCCGTGTTCCGCCACCCAGAGCGAAGGGATTGATAGTGGCGGCAGGAGCGGGGGCCATGTCGCGGAACGGGTTGGCGCTGGCCATCGTACCGGAAGATGCGGCGAAGGGATTGCCGCCGGTCGGAATGCTGCCGATGCCCTGCTGGCGGGCGTAAAGCTCGCGCGCATCCTTCAGCAGCTTCACGGCAGCCTTATCGTTTCCACGCGATTGCTCGACCTGGGCTAGGGCCATGCGCACCTGATAATCTTCGGGATAGGCGCGCAGCACATCCTGCTGCGCCTTTTCCGACAAGCCTCGGTCGCCTGCGGCCTGCGCTGCGGCGGCGAGGCCGAGCAGCGCGTCCTTGTCGCGCGGATCGCGAACCAGCACGAGCTGGAAGGTTTGCGCGGCGCGCGCGGGCATATTGCCCGATTGATAGAGGCGCGAGAGGGCGCGCAGGACATCGGCATTCTGCGGGGAGGCGTTCCACGCCGCCTGCAGGATGTCGAACGCTTCGGCAAAATTGCCTGCCAGACGGGCACGATCGGCCTGGCTGGCAGCCAGAGTGGCGTTCATGCGACCGAAGGCTTCCTGTCCTTCCTGCGAAGAACCGGCAAGCTGCCCGGCACGCTGCAAGGCGAGGCGGGCAAGATCGTCCCGCCCCGTGCGGGAAAGGACGCTGATCAGCCCCTCATAATCTTCTACGCTGCGCACCTGTCCGTCCAGCGCACGGCTGGCGAGGGCTTCGGCATCGGCGCCGGCACCGATATCCAGCATGGCAGAGGCGATGGCTGCCAGCTTGGACATGGGCATGCCCGGAGTATTGCCCAGCTGCCGCAGGGCCGTCATCGCTTCGCCCGGCGAGCCATTGGCGGCAATCGCCTTGGCCCGCGCAATGGCGCTGTCGGTCTTCAATTCGATGGCAAGGTTGCGCATCTGCTGGGTCTGCTGCGCCAGCGGAATCTGATCCACCAATTGCGCGGCGGCGGAGGTCCGGCCCAGATCGCGGTTGAGCAGTGCGGCGGCGTAGACCGAATCCGGCTTACCCGAAGTGACCAGCGAGCGGAGCAGGGATTCCGTTTCCGCCACCCGGCCACGCTTCATCATGAAACGCGCGAATTCATAGCGAATCCACGGGTCGTCCTGATCGATCAGCATGCCGTTCTGGAATTCGCTTTCGGCCCCCAGCATATCGCCGCGCTGGGCTGCGGCCAGCGCACGGCTGCGCGCGGCGCGGAGCATCAGGCGCTTTTCATCCTGCGCGCCGCCGCTGCCTGCCTGCCGATAGAGATCGGCGGCATCGGCGAAGCGTTCCTGCCGTTCATAGATATCGGCCAGCAATTCCAGCGCCGGAGCGGGTTGGGCATAGCCGGAACGGACCAGTTCTTCCGCCTTGGCCTGAGCATCGGCAAGGCGGCCCTGGGCCAGCATTTCCCGCGCATCTTCAATTCCGGCGAAGAAGCGGGCGGCGGCCAGCCCCTCGGCCCATTGGGCGGGCTTGCCATAGCGGGATGCCTGCTGAAGCAGATCGGCTGCCTCTGCGAAGCGGGACTGGTTCAGGCGGACGAGGCCAAGGCCGCCCAGCGCATCGGCATCGCGGCGATTGGCGTTCAATGCCTTCTGGAACTGCGCAGCGGCATTCGTCAGGTTGCCGCTGTCCAGCGCGTCGAACCCGGCCACGCGCGCGCGTCCGGCAGTATCGACCTTGGGTGCAGGGGCAGGCGCAGGCTTGGCGGCGGCCACTGTCGCGGGGCGATCCTGATTGACGCGCGCTGGTGCCGCAGGGGCGGCTGCCGGTGCTGGCTTCGGGGCCGGTTTTGCGGCGGGGGCGGGCGCAGGGGAAGATGCCTTGCGCACAGCCTCGCTGTTCGGAGCCAGCTTGCGCGCACGGCGCAGAGCGTCTTCGGCCAGATCGTTGCGGCCCTTGGAGCGCCAATATTGGGCCTGCTTCAGCAGGGCCTCCACCGCAGGGGTTTCCGCATGGGCGGCCGGCACGCACAGGCCCACACCTGCTACGGAGGCCAGCAGCGCTGCTGCAAGGCGGAATGCGTTGGCTTTGTTACTCATGCCTCACCGTCCTTCGCATCAAGGCGGCGCTGCGCCTGACGACGGAAATAGAGATAAGCGGGCCCGGCAAGCAGGGCGGCAAGCCCCAGGGTAAGCAGGGCCATCAATACGGGGTGGCGGCTGAGCCAGCTGCCCCACTTCATCCAGAACGGCAGATCGCCGACCCAATACCGCTCGCCAATGGCGAAACTGGTCATCGTCTCGCCCGTGGTGACGGAAAGGTCGCCCTGGATCGTGGCGTTGATCTTGGTATCGGCCATGCCGTCCACCAGCATGGGCAGAGCATTGGTATCGTCGGCCAGAAGGGCCACGACCGAGCGCTTGCCGTCATAGGGGGAGCGGAAGCTGGTGATGCCGGAGAAACCCTGCGCCGAATAGACGACCGGCTGGGCGTCGGCCGGGCTGTCCACACTGCCGCCGAACAGGGCCATGACGTTCTGCAGCGGTGTGCGTTCCGTCACCTGCAGCTTCTGGCCGTCATATTGGACGGGCGCATCGGCAAACAGATAGGACATGCCCGCAAGGCCGCTGGAACCGATGACCAGAATATCGCGCCCTTCGGCCACTTCCGGGCTGAGGGTGGAAGTCACGGTAACGCCCGTGGTCGCTGCGCCGGTCGAATCCCCGAAGCGGCCCATCATCGCCAGGAAAGCCTCGACAGTGGCAGCCGAGGGGGAGGCGGACATCACCACCACCGTTTCAGCCAGGTCGGGCTGGATGGTGAAAGGATAGCCTGCACCCGCGAAGGCCGCCAGATCGGGCATTTCCAGCCCGTGATAGGCCGAGGAAAGATCGATGGTGCTCTTCGGATCGATCGCCACGCGCACATTCTCAGGCAGGGTGCCGGTGCACTTCTTCTTGTTGGCCAGGATCAGGTTGTAATCGAAGGTCAGCTCGTTCTGGCCGAACAGATTGTAGCGGGGCAGTACGAGGTTGCTGTTGGAATCCGCGCTCTTGGCGCTGCCTTCGCCCAGGATGGCTTCCCACCAGCTCGAACCGGCGAGCGGCAGGGTCTTGAGATATTGGCCGTTCAGCGAAACGTCGAGGCGGGAAGCGCGCTTGTCCAGCCAGCTGGCCACGGGATAGCGATAGCCCAGATTGAGCTTGCCCCCGTCGCGCGGCCAGAAGAACAGGTCCGGCGCAACGCGGAAACGTGCGGTCAGGGGGCCGGGGGGGATGCCCATGCCCTGCAGTTCGTAGGGCTGCATGATGCTGCCCAGAGCCACGGGGTTGTTGGTGGAAATCCAGCGCGGCGCGCCATAGCGCTGATAGGTGGGGATGCGCACGCCGTCGAAGTTCATGCGGGTGCCGGCGAATACGCCGTGGCCGGTCGCGATGGCGGCGGCAGCCACGCGCAGTTCCTGGTCGGTGCGGCCCATGATGACCAGCAAGGTCCCGCTGGGGTCGCGCGGATTGCGCATGACCATGGCGGAGGGCCCGGTGGCCACAATGTCGATGCCGGGCAGTGTATCGCCCTGCTGGAGGAACACGATGGCGTCGCCCATCGGGATAGTGCCGAAGACGGGCGGGAAGGAGAAGCCGCGATAGCTGGCAAGGCTGCCCAGCCAGGACGCGATGCTTGCCGCCGCTTCCAGCTTGCCGTGCTGCGCGCGACCCGCGAAGACGAAGGGTACGTTTACCGGGAAATCCTGCCCCGCATCGAAGAAGGGCGCGGGCAGGCGGGCCAGATCGGGCGCATAGGTCACCGGCTGCATCGTCAGGTCCAGCCAGGACCGCGTATTGCTGACATTCGCCCAGAGCGAGCTGTGGAACGGATCTTCGCAATCGCGGGTATAATGGCCGATCAGACGCAGGTTCAGCCGGTTATCGCCCGGCAGGAACAGGGCCGGGTTGATCGGAATCTCCAGCACCTCGCCGCCCGAATTGGCGCGGCTGAGCGGAACGGTGCGAACCACCTCGCCATTGAGGATGACGACGAGCTGGCTCAGATCGTCCAGCAGGGCGGGCGACCAGGCGGCAGTCAGCACCAGCTTGGCGCTGGTCACGACGCGGTCCTGCCGCATGCCGAAGGGAACGCCGATTTCGCCGCGCGTGCCTTGCAGGCGGATCGGGTTGTTGATCCGCAAATCCTTCAGCGTGATCCGCTTGCTTTGTCCGCCCAGCGAGGGGGCGGCGAGCGTGTCCTGCGCGGCAGCCTGCATCAATGGGGCCTGGGCCATGGCCGGGCGCGGAGTGCCGAGCATGCCCGCACCCAGCAGGGCGAGGCCCACCAGCGCGGCAGCCTTGGCGAGCGGCGCCTTGGCGGCTTGCTCCGCAGCCTTTTCCTGCGCGCGCATCGCGCGGCGTTCCGCATGATTGAGGCGCAGCATGCGCTTGATCGTTACCAAATCGACCTCGATGATTTCACTGATCGACCGCAGGCCCGAAACGGGCTTCGGACGGGAGTCAGGCTGCCAGGCATCGGCACGGCCGAGCACGGCGCGCACCAGATGGCGGGCGGCCAGCATGTCGAGCTTCCTGAAGCGGACATGGGCATTGCCATTGGCAATACGGGCGGTTTCCACCGGCACAGCCAGCGTATCGTCACCCATCTGCATGGTGATGTGCGATACGGTGCGATCATGCGCGGGCAGTTCGGCGGGCAGGGCAATGGCCGCGCCGCCCATGGAAATGTCGATCGTGCGCGCCGGGATCACATGGCCCGATGCGAGATAGACGGTCACCGGCAGTTCGGCATCCACGCGGATGTCCTGCCGCGTCTGCCGGGTTTCGCGGGCGACGGAAACGGCGGCCAGCAGGATAACGAGGCTGAAGCCTGCCCAGGCCATGTTCAGCACCAGAGTATCGGTCTGGATGTTGAAGATATGCGGGAAGAAGACGCGCTTCACGATGCCCGCCGCCATGCCCGCAACCAATATGCCGATGCAGATCAGGTGCGGCCGCACGATGGCCCAGTCGAAGAAGGTGCGGTCCAGCAGGTCGCCCTTGTCGGTGACGTTGAACTTGCCCTTGCGCGGCTGGAACCAGGTCATCGCCGTGGGCTTCACCAGATGGAAGGCCAGGATCGTCTCATAGACTTCACCCCAGAAGGGGCGGCGGTCGCTGCCCTGCACGCGCTCGCTGTTGAGCGTGCTGCAGAACAGGTGTGGCGCGGCATAGGCGAAGATCAGCGAGGCGGAGGCCTGGATGATGTTCTGCCCGAACAGCAGATAGGCCAGCGGGCTGGTCAGGAACACGATGCGCGGCAGCGGATATTGGAAGTGCAGCATCGCATTGAGGTAGCAAAGCCGCTGTTGCCAGCTGAGGCCAGGGCCGAACAGCGGACAGTCGATCCGCAGGATCTGCGTCATGCCGCGCGCCCAGCGGATGCGCTGGCCGACATGCAGAACCAGCCTTTCCGTGGCGAGGCCAGCCGAAAGACGCGCGCTGATATAGGCGGTGTTCCAGCCGGTGCGCTGCAGCTTCAGCGCGGTGTGAGCATCCTCTGTCACCGTCTCGCCCGCGAAGCCGTTGGTTTCCATCAGCGCCTCGCGCCGGATGATGGCGCAGGAACCGCAGAAGAAGGCGGCGTTCCACAGATCGTTGCCGCCCTGCACGGGGCCATAGAACAGGTCGCCCTCGCCAGGCATCTCGCCCACGGTGGCGCCCAGATTACGCTGCACCGGGTCCAGCGAATACATGTGGTGCGGTGTCTGCAGCAGGGCGAGGCGCGGGTCTTTCTGGAACCAGCCCACGGTCAGCTGCAGGAAGGCGCGGGTCGGCACGTGGTCGCAATCGAAGATGGCGATCAATTCGCCGTCGGTCTTCTTCATGGCGGCGTTCAAATTGCCAGCCTTGGCGTGAAGATTGTTGTCGCGGGTGATGTATCCGCAGCCCGCTTCCCGTGCGAAGGCGCGGAATTCCGGGCGCCGCCCGTCATCCAGAATGAACACCTGGAACCGGTCCGCCGGATAATCCACGTCCATTGCCGCGAACACCGTGTTGCGCACGATGTCGAGGCTTTCATTATAGGTCGGGATATAGATATCGACGGTGGGCCAATGCTCCGGCTCGCCCTTGGCTTCGATCACGGGCCGGTCGAGCGGCCATGCCGTCTGCAGGAAGCCGAGCAGCAGGATGACCCAGGCATAAAGCTCGGCCAGATAGAGCCCGCCGCCGAGCAAAGCCTCGGGCAGGGCTTCGAAATAGAGCGTCTGGGTAGTGCGCCAGAAGATGTAGCGAGTGGAAACGATCAGCGCGAGCAGGCCGATAGCGATCGCCCCCTTGCGGCCCTTCCACCGTTTCATGACGAGCGCGCCAAGGATCACGACACCGGCGAACAGCCATTGTTCGCGCACGTCGAGCGGCACGCCGACGACCACGGGCACGATGGGAATGGCGGCGAGGCCGATCCACGCATTGCGCGAGAGTTTGGGGAGCTTCATGCTGCGCGGCTTTTCCCGGCAGGCGCGATGTCACCGGTCTGAGGCTGCTGGGCCGGAGCGGGTTGCGGCGCAAGTTCGGCCTGAGCAGCAAGGCGCAGCAGCACGTGCTCTGCAATCTCCGTCACATCTGCCAGAGCGGCGGAAGAGGGGGCATAGCGGCCAAGAGTCTGCAACATGGCCAGCGCTTCCACCACGGATTCATCCTGCCGGACCCGTCCGATCAGGTTGGCGCCGAACAATTCGCGCAGGAAAGCGGTGGTGTGCCGCGCCAGACGGCGGGTTTCATCAAGGCAGTTCACCAGGAACAGGGTCTGGTCCAGCGCGCCTTCGCCCAGTTCCTCGTGGAATTGCGGTAGCAGAGCGACGCAATCCGGCGCAGGCGTCAGCGCGCAGAGATGGAGACTGGCGAAAGGCAGCAGGCGTTGGGCCAGCCCCCGTTCGCCCGAAGGCACATCGATAATCAGCACACGCTCGCTGGCGGGGGAGAGCAGCCCGGCATCCTGCAACATCGGGACGAAGTCCGGGTCACGCGGAGCACGAGCGCAATTGCGCAGGTCGATCCCCTGCACCATCACGGCGTCTTCGGCCTGACCCTCAAGGTCCGGCAGGGTGACGGCGGGCGGCAGCGCAAGGTGCAGCGGAAGGCTGTCGTTCATTGCGGTGCTGATGACGGTCACGTCCCTGTTGCGGTCCGCAAAAGCCAGCGCGAGCTGTGCGGCGAGGAAAGTGGTTCCGGTTCCGCCCTTTGGCGAATGGCAGAGAATCACAGCCATCACAGATTTCCTTTCGCGTTGGCTTCCGAAAGTTGCCGAAGCAGGCTGCGCACGTCGTTCTGCGTCTCGGCAGTGGGCCGGTTGCCCGCTTCAGCCTCGTAACGGGCGAAAAGCGCGGAAAGGGGCATGGAAGACAGGGATTGGGCAGGCGCGGGCGCGGCAGGGGCGGCGACTTGCGCGCTGCCGGGCAAATCCGCCGTTGCGGGGGCGGGCGTGATCGCCGGCTGTTCCTGCTGCGCATCGGCGCGGCTCTGCGTGAACAGGCGCTGGTCCTTCAGCAAAGCCTCGAAAATCGGCCAGAGTTCGAGATCGGCGAAGCGATCTGCGAATTCCTTATAGGCAAAGTCCTGTCTGCCCAGCCGTTCCAGCAAAACCTTCGCATCTGCACGCATTGGAAACCCCCATTAAGCGTGCAAATCTGTGCCAGTTAATGATTAACGAGTGGTTTCTACCGATAGTCTTGCCAGCCGGAAAGTGGCTCTATGCGAGGGTCGGGAGAGCTTGGGAAAGCGGCGTTTGCCGGGTTTTCAGGGAGCCGGGATGGCTTCGGCTTTTACCAAATAACCTTAATTTTCTAAACCTGCGGTCCGGGCCTTGCTCGCCTGTTTTGCATCGTGCTGCCTGGCTTGCAGGTGGCGCCGGCTCCCGGGAGGTGTTCGGAGCCGGCGCCGTTCGGTGCATGTGTTGCGCGCTTAGTCTGGCAGATGCCCGTGAGCTAGCGTTCCGCAATTGGCGAATTTATTCGAACACGGTTTCTCCATCCGGGCTGATCGGATTGCGGTTGTTCTCGGAACATTGGAATTCGTACAGAACGCCATAGCGATCCCGTCGATAGGTCGCGGTGGCCTTGAATGGCTCGGCCAGCGCTTCCGGATCTTCCATTACCATTTCATTCACCAGCACATCCGGATTGTCGGGGTTGAGATGAATTCGCTCGGTGACGTGGAACTTGTCGGAATGGAGCGCGCCATTGGAGAAAGGCAGCATGTCGAGAATGCCGATAGTGTCCACCACCAGCGTATCGCCTTCCCAATGGCCGATTGAATGACCCATATAAGTGGGGTCGAGCTCTTCCAGCGGGGGATGCGTGCGCCCATCGGTCCAGATCGTGCGCGTTTGCATCCAGGCTTCCTGGTTGATCGTCACCCGGCCCGGCGAGAAGATGAATTCATAGGGATATTGGGCGAGCTGCATTATCCGGGGCATGCCGGGGGGCGAACAGTTGGAGCGATTGCGCTTCTCAACTCCGTTATTGGCGGCGACATCGGCTTTCCATGCATCCCAATTGCTCTGATAGTCGCCTTTGAGCTTGGGCTGCGTGCTTGGTCCACCGCGATTGAGGAACCACACGCCGCCCCAGTCAGGGAGACTGTCGAGTGCGGCGTAATGCCCCTTGGCAAAGCCCGCCCCCTGGCCTTCGGCGAGCCCTTCGGGCGGGGAGGAGCCGCCCGATTGAGCATGGGCCAGCCCACCAAGCGCCAATGTCGCCGCACAGGCGATCAGGATGTTTCTGGTCCGTCGCATCCCGCTTATTTCACCTCGCCTAGCGTAGAACCATCGGGGAGACGGACGCCGACATAACTGCCGCCTTTGCTGCCGTTGCGCAGCGGGTGAATATAGAGGGTGATCTTGTCGCCCGGCTTCAGGGAGGTCCGCTTCCATCCGCTTTGCTGCAGATTATTGGGGCTGGTCATTTCGATGGCCCAGCGTTCGGTCTGGCCTTTTACAGGCACATCGATCTCAATGAAGGCGTGCGGGTTCTGCCATTTGAAGCGGGTGACCGTAGCTTTCAGTTCTACCGTCTTGCTCATGTCGAACATCGCGTAGCTGTGATGGGCCGCAGCCGGGGCCAGCGGCAGCGGTGCCAGCACTGCGAGGGCGAGAAGAGATTTGATGATCGCTTTCATTGTAGCCTCTGATGAATGGTTACAGCTGCGGCACGTTCACGGGCTGGCCGTTTTTCGGCAGTCCTGAATCGAGCACTTTTCCATCGGCCTTTTTGAGGTCGAGGAAGAGGCCGCCCTTCTTGCCGTCGCGCAGGGGGTTCATGCGCAGGGAGATCTTGTCTCCGGTCTTG
>MKUB01000053.1:0-16160 GCA_001898545.1 Sphingomonadales bacterium 63-6
CCCGGCTGACGCGCAGCTTGAAATCGCCGATCTCCAGCTTCAGCTCCGAGAACTGGGAATCGTCCAGCAACCGGGTGATTTCCGCGATATCCTTTGCCGTCAGGATCATCGGCGGCCTCCGAAGATGTTCATCACGTGGTTCAGCGGATTGTCTTTCTTTTCGGCCACCGGAGCCACTTCCTTGGCGGACCAGACGGTTTCGGGGCGGCTCTGCAGCAGCAGGATGTTGCCCTGCTTGTCGACGGCCCATTCGATGTCCTGCGGGCGGCCATAATGGCGCTCGATCCGGCGGCCGACTTCGCGCAGGGCCTGCAATTCCTCATCGGACAGGCACGGGGTTTCCGCATCGAGCTTGTCGAGTTCGACCTCCATGATCCCGCCTTCGGGCGCGGGCACCTGCTTGGCATGCTTGTGCGAGATGTCCCGCACGCTGATCTCGCCGGTGATCTTGCCCATCACCCAGCGGTCGGGCGTGACTTCCCCGGAAACGACGGCGCTCCCCAGGCCCCATGCGCCTTCGATGGTGATGACGGATTTGTCGCCGCTGGTGGGGCTGCGGGTGAACATCACGCCAGCTGTGCGGGCATCCACCATCTGCTGAACCACCACGGCCATCGCCACGCCTTCTTCGGGCAGCTTGTGCTTGAGGCGGTAGGTCATGCTCTCCACGGAGTAGAGGCTGCCCCAGCATTCGCGTACGCGCTGGACGGTTTCCTCGGCGGTCAGCACCCACAGGAACGTGTCCTGCAGCCCGGCAAAACTGGCATCCTCGGCGTCTTCCGTGGTTGCGGAAGAACGGACGGCTACCGGCACGGAACCGCCGCCACACAATTCGGAATGGGCGGCAAGGATCGCCTGTTCCACTTCGGCGGGCAGGGGTTCTTCCACTACCCGGCGGCGCAGTTCCTGCGACAGGGCGGTAACGGCGTCCAGATTGGCGGGCTCCAGTCGTTCCACCTTGTCGCGCACGCTGTCGCGCGCTTCGAGGGCCTTGAGGAACAGCTCGAAGGCATGAGTGGTAACGACAAAGCCCGGCGGCACGGCAATGCCTGCGCCGGTGAGTTCACCCAGGCTGCCGCCCTTGCCGCCCACAGTGGGGCGATCGTGAATGCCGACTTCGCTGAACCATGCGACCGATTTCACTTCACTGCTCATTGCGTCATGCGTCCTCAAGCACCGGTTCCTCGTCGAGGATCGTCACCGTGCCGCGGCCGCCATCCACGCGGATACGCTGGCCGTCCTTGATCTTCTGGGTGGCAGTGCCGGTGCCGACCACGGCGGGCAGGCCATATTCGCGGGCAACAATGGCCATGTGGCTCATCGATCCGCCAATGTCGGACACGGCGGCGCTGATCTTCTGGAAAATCGGGGCCCAGGTGGGGTTGGTTACCTGGCAGACCAGGATGTCGCCCTGCTGCAAGCGGCCTATTTCCTCCACCGACTTCACCACGCGGGCGGGGCCTTCGACAACGCCATGGCAGGCGGCGAAGCCCTTCAGCTCCTTCGAATCCGCCTCGGCATCCGCGTTCAGCCAGGTGTCGAGGTTTTCCCGAGTGATGCCCCACAGCATGACAATGGCCGGATCGTCGATGGAATCGGGGACATTGCCCAAGGCAGGCGGGGTGGGGTGCTTGGCCCATTCAGCGATGGCGGCGGCGCGCAGCTTGACGATGGCGGGCCAATATTTGGGGCCGCGCGGCTCGGAGCCGATGCCCCAGGATAGCATCAGATCGATGATCGCGCTTTCCAGCTCGTACTGGGTAAGATGGAACACGTCCTCTTCCTTCTCGAAGAAGCCGTGATCGCGCAGCAGGGCGCCGAATTCGCGGATCTTGTTGAAGAACAGGTTGGTGTACCAGTGCTCGCAATAGAACTTGTGCCCTTCCACATAGGGGAAGACGCGGTGGGCGAGGTGGATCAGCTGATCGTAAGTGGCCTTGTCTTCGTCGGTGTCGAGCAACTCGCGATAATCGGCCACCAGTTGTTCGCGCTCGGAAATCAGCTGGGCGGTAGGCCGCTCCAGATTCACTCCGGCCCGCACCTTCTCGATATAGCCCGGCAGGGCGGCGAAGGGCAGGGAGAGGTCATCGTTCCACGAACGGTGATAGTGGTAGAAGCCGTCGCCGGAACTGACATTGAACCAGGGGTTGCGGCTTGCTTCCAACTCGTCGAGCCAGGCCTTGCCGCTTTCGCCCAACTGGTCCAGCGCTTCCAGCACGTCGTCGATATGCATGCCGTCATGGAATTTGTCGTCCACGCCCAGTTCCACCGCGCGGCGGGCGAGGCGCTTCACTTCCTCGTCTGGGCGGAAGATCTCGGCTTCCATACCGGCAACCATGCGGCTGATGGTCTGGTCGGATATCTCGGGGAAGGCCTTCTTGCAGAAATCGAAGAAGGTCATGTAGGCGCCATAGCCGAGCAGCAGGAACTCGAAATGGTGGTGCCACATGCGGTGGTACCCTTCGATCTGCTTCTGATAGATATCGAGCAGCGCGTGGTTGGCCGCCACGCCCTTGCCGGTGTGGGTCGTCTCCAGCGGCTCGTAATCGGGCAGGGAGGGCTTGGGCAGCGCCTGCGCATCCGCGATCAGCGCCTTCATCTTCTCCTTCCACTGGTCGTAGAGGGTCTCCCAGTGCTCGTAATAATAGAAGGCGCGCTGCTGGAATTCGCCCACGCGTTCCTCGATCTCGGCCGGATCGGTAACCGCCACGCCGCCGATATAGACCCGCCCGTTGATGACGCGGTGGTCGATCCCCTTGGCCGTGGGCAGAACGTGGACGCGGGTGTTGAAGGCCCCCAGCGCGACATAGGCGGCTTCCGCCGTGATCATGTCGAAATGATGCATCGGCTCGGGGAAGTGCATCGAGTTGTAGAACCAGAACCGCTCGTCATCTTCCGGCGTGAACTGGGTGTAATAGGGATAGGCTGCCTGGGCGGCTTCGGTGCCCGGCACTACCTTCAGGGAACTCGGCAAGGGGAAGCCCTTAGCTCCATCGGCCATTCCAGTATCCTCCAAATTTTCCCGATCCGCCTGGTCAAAAGCCTGCGGTTCTATCTTATTGATTCTTACATACCGCGTCGGTTCCCCACACGGTAGGATTCAAGCACATCAGGAATGAGACAAAAGCACAATGCAATTGTCTAATTCCACGAATGGTATGTCAGGATTGGGGTGCGTGGCCTGCCCGCCATTCACGCGGGGTAATGCCGAAGCGTTTGCGGAACAGGCGTGAAAAATAGCCTGGGTCCAGAAAGCCGTTGCGATAAGCGATTTCGGCAATCGGAAGAGCGCGGGCACGCGGGTCGGACAGCATGTCGCCTGCTCGTTCGAGCCTCGTGGCGTTAAGCTCCTGCACGAAGCTGGTGCCGCTCGCGGCGAGTAGGGTCTGGAGATAGCTTCTGGAAATGCCGCAATCGGCCGCCACGCGATCGGGCGTCAGGTCGGGATCGGCATAATCGGTCTCGATCCTGCGCAGGATGAGCCGGGCCAACTGGCCGCGATGGCGGTTGCGCGGAGGGGGGCTGTCATTCGCTTCCAGCACTCCGGTTGCCAGAGCCAGCAGATTGCCGATCTGCTCGGCAATCAGCGAACGCGGCAGAGTGCTGGCCTTCAGGCGGCTGGCGAGGCATTCGAGCAGCGCGCCAAGCGGGGCGCCCCATCCTTCCCGCGTGTCTATGGGGCGCCCCAGATGGATGCCCACATCGGGCAGGTATTTTTCAACCCAGCTTTGCGGCATCATCAGATCCAGGGCGTGATGCTCGGTCTCCATTTCCATCTGGTAGAAGCGCGTATTGTCGAGCAGCACGAATTGCCCGGTCTCTAACGTGAAGCGCTTGCCGCCCATCAGCGTCTTCATCGCGCCCTGTTGCGAATAAACGAGCTGGATCGAAGGCGTGGCCCGCATGGCGGCGCCTTCTGCGCCCGTATGGGTCACACGCTGGGCCGGGGCGTGAAGCTGGAGGAGGCGCAGTTGACCAATGCCGTGGCTGACCCAGCGCGCGGCAAAGCTGTCAGGATCGAAGACGGTAACCTCTATCGGGGCAATCGTGCTGGCGGCCCAGTGGCGCCATTGATCGATCGCATCCCGCATGGCGAGCCCGGACGAACTCCACTCCCGGTCGTCCTCCGCCTGCCTGTCGCGCTTGGTTCTGTCCCGTTCGGTCACCAAACGATTATCGCATGGATCGCATCCCTGCGCCATTCGGGCGACTGGATGACGGACCGCACGAGCGACCTCAACCAGTTGGAAAGAACGGGGGGAGGGGGAGTCCCCCCGTTCAGTTACGGTTTCCCTCCCGCCCTTCGCCAAGCTCGGCTTGCTTGTCACGTCGCAAGTCTTCGCGGCGGGGGCGATGTCTTTATGGGCAGTCGTTCGTGCGATCCCGAAAGGCCCCTACGGGCAGCTTTCACGAGTGTAGATAGTGCATTTGGGTTCGTATTAGAAAGGACGCAAGCGCACGGGAATAAGGATAAACGCGCATGCGTGTTCGTCCGGCAACATGAACTTCAGGCCATTTCGCGCCACATGCGGGGGGTCGCGTTGAAACGCTTGCGGAACTGCCGCGCGAAATAGCCGGGGTCCAGAAAGCCGCAGCGATAGGCGACTTCCGCCACGCTAAGCGCCTTGGTAGCCGGGTCAGTCAGCAGGGCGTTGGCCTTGTCCAGCCTCACCGCGGTCAGCTCGCGTACGAAGCTCGTGCCTGCTCCTGTCAGCAAAGCCTGAAGGTAGCGTTTGGATATGCGCAGATCGGCGGCGACCCCTTCGGGCGACAATTCGGGATCGGCATAGTCGCTTTCGATCCGGCGCATGATCTGTTGCGCCAGCCGTGCGCTCGGGCGGATCGCAACCGTTTCCCGCACGCCCAGCGCCAGTGCAATCAGATGGCCGATCTGTTCCGCCACCAGAGTGCGGGGCTGCGGGCAATTGTCGCCCTCCCGCGCGATGGTGAGGAGCATCGCGGCGAGGGGTGGGGCCCAGCCGCGGTCCATCGGCATGGGCTTGCCGAGATAGGACAGCGGATCAGGCAGGAACTGGGCGAGCCATGGATAGGGCATGATGAGATCCACCGCCTCGTGCTGGGTATACATGTCCAGCTCGAAGCGGTTGGAATTGTCGATCAGGGCGGATTCGCCCGGTTCTACGTGAAAATCATACCCTTCCGCGCGGGCGCGGAACGCACCCCGGACGGCGTAGATCAGGTGGATCAGATGATCCGATGCGGCGAGATCCTGGACGATCTCTCGATGGACGACTTTCTGGGGTGGAGCGATCAGATGGAGCAGGCGTAACTGGCCTACGCCCCGGCTGACGAGTTGGGCGGCAAAAGGTTCCTGACTGTGCAGGGTGATCTCGACCGGGGATTCTTTCAGCCCCGCGAAATAATTGCGCCAGCGCTTGGCGGCTTCCTCGGAGGAATAATCCTCCGAGGTCCATTCTTCATTCTGTTCGGCCTCGCCGTCGTCTGGTTCGACCGGAGGGTTTGTGCCGTTCATGGCGCGAGTCGGGCAGGGGCTTAATCCGCCGCCAAGCCTTGCGTGATGCGCTGGGTTTCGGCGCTGGTCGAGGCGGGGCCGGTATTGCGCTTGTGAATGCCGCCCTGGCCCTGAGGAGCGAACAGTTCCGGATCGCCTTCGCGCCGCTTGAGGCCGAACAGCGGGAACAGGCCAGGGTGACGGCCAAGGCCATCATAAAGATCCAGGCAGCGCTCGATCCAGTCGCGCAGCGGATCGTCATCGGCAAATACCGGGCTCGTCTGGCAGACCGACGCCGTGAACAGGATCGAGCCGAGAATGCGGTAATCTGCATAGTTCGGTTGCGATCCGCCCAGCCACTTGCTCTCGCGCAGGGCAATGCGCAGCGGCTCCAGCTCGGCGGAAATCTTCGGCAGGCGGTCTTCATAGCCGGCCTGCATATCCTCCAGCTTCATGCCCAGCATGATCTCGCGCGAATGAGTGATATATTCGTGGTCTTCGGGATTGGCGAGGTTGCGATAATTGGCGCAGAAGCAACGCATCCAAGGCCCGGTCGCGACTTTCCAGAACCACGCATCCAGCGCGCGGGTAACGGAGGCAACGCTTTCGTGCGGGACCAGCGTGGGGCGCGCAGGATATTCGGCATCGAGATATTCGACGATGCCCCAGCTATCGAGCACCCATTTGCCATCGTCCACGATTGCCGGAAGGCGTTCCGAATTGCCGCCGGTACGCTCGGGAATGCCGGTGAACCCGCCGGGCACCACATCGAGGTCGAAGCCCTTGTGCTTCAGTGCATATTTGGTCGCCCACACGAAGGGGCTGATGGTTGCTCCGGTGGAAAGGGCAAGATCGTAGAAGGTGATCGTGTTGTTCTTGGCCAAGGTGGCTCTCCCAATGGACTCGATAGGTGCCGTGGCGCAGTGCTACGCCCGCACTGCGCCCTTGAACACTGACATATCGCAAATTCAGGCCGGGGATGCCACCTGGGCGACCGATTCCAGCACAGGCTCCGCCCATTCGGGGCGGCAGATCAGCAGGTCGGGCATGTAGGTGTCGGCCTGATTATAGACCAGCGGGCTGCCATCCATGCGGGAGCAATGCAGGCCGTGCGCTTTCGCCACGGCTACGGGGGCGCAGCTGTCCCATTCATACTGGCCGCCGGAGTGCAGATAGATATCCGCTTCGCCCCGGATCACGGCCATGGCCTTTGCTCCGGCTGAACCCATCGGCACCAGAACGCCGCTGAGCATTTCCGCCACGGCCAGTGCCTCGGCAGCCGGGCGGGTGCGGCTGACCAGCAGGCGCGGGGCCCCGCGATGCTCGGGCAGTTCGACTGGCGCATCGCTGCGGAAGACGGCGCCTTCGCCGAGACCGGGCAAGGCAACCGCACCCAGCGTCGCCACGCCGTCCACCGCCATGCCGACATGCACTGCCCAGTCGCTGCGTTCCTCGCCATATTCGCGGGTGCCGTCCACTGGATCGACGATCCACACGCGGGATTTGCCCTGGCGTTCGAGATTGTCCTTCTCTTCCTCGGACAAAAGCCCGTCTTCGGGCCGCTGTTCACGCAGGGCGTGGACCAGGAACTGGTTCGCCACCTGATCGCCCGCCTTGCCCAGCGCCTTGCCCGCGAACATGCCGCTGGCGCGGACTTGCAGCAGGATGCGCCCGGCAATGTCGGCCAGATGAGCGGCGAGTTCGGCGTCGGTCATTGCGATGGTCTCAGATCTTGGTGGCCGGATCTTCCGGGGCCTGCTTGAAACCCCAGGTCACCGAGCTCCATGCTCGCTCATGGAAATAATAGAGGATCATCTTGGTGATCACCTCGGTGGAGGCGATGGCGCCGGCCGCCTTTGGGCTGCCGGTGAACAGCCACGAAAGCAGGAAGGTGTCGATGCTGCCGAGCACGCGCCAACTGATGGCTTTCACCACCGAACGGCTATGCGCCTCGCGTCCATGGAAGAGGAACATGCCTCGGTTCCCCCTCTCAGAAGCCCGTCACAGGTCGGGCGTCCACACGCCCAGAATGCGCTCGGCGATCAAATCGGCAGCGGCTTCCGGGCTGGTTGTGGTGGTGTCGATGCGAATCTCGGGTTTCTCCGGCGCTTCATAGGGGCTGTCGATCCCCGTGAAGTTCTTGAGTTCGCCGCTTCGCGCCTTCCTGTAAAGGCCCTTCACGTCGCGCTCTTCCGCCACGCTCAGCGGCGTGTCGACGAAGATTTCGATGAACTCGCCTTCCGGCAGCATGGAGCGGACCATTTCACGCTCTGCCCGGAAGGGGCTGATGAAGGCGGTCAGCACGATCAGCCCTGCATCCGCCATCAGCTTGGCCACTTCCCCAACGCGGCGGATATTCTCGATCCGGTCCGCCTCGGTGAAGCCCAGATCCTTGTTCAGCCCGTGGCGGATATTGTCGCCATCCAGCAGGAAACTGTGCTTGCCCAGCGCGTGGAGCTTCTTCTCCACCAGATTGGCGATGGTCGATTTGCCCGAGCCCGAAAGGCCAGTGAACCACAGCACCGCGGGCCGCTGGCCCTTAAGCGCCGCATGCTGTTCCCGCCCGATCTCCAGCGCCTGCCAGTGGACATTCTGGGCGCGGCGCAGGCTGAAATGGATCATGCCGGCGGCCACGGTGGCATTGGTGATCTTGTCGATCAGGATGAAGCCGCCGAGCGTGCGCGAGTCCGAATAGGGTTCGAATGTCAGCGGACGGTCAGTAGTGACTTCCGCCACGCCGATGGAATTGAGCCGCAGCGTCTTGGCCGCGAGATGTTCCATCGTGTTGACGTTGATCTCATATTTCGGCTCCGCCACCGTGGCGGTCACGGTCTGCGTGGCCAGCTTCAGCCAATAGCCGCGGCCGGGGATCATGGCCTCGTCGCTCATCCACACGACAGTGGCCTCGAACTGGTCGGCCACCTGCGGCGGATTGTCGGCAATGGAGATCACATCGCCCCGGCTGCAATCCACTTCATCCTCAAGCGTGAGGGTGATGGACTGCCCGGCCACGGCGACATCGAGATCGCCGTTGAGAGTGACGATGGACTTTACCCGGCTGGTCTTGCCCGAAGGCACGATGCGCACTTCCTTGCCGGGCGAAATCTCGCCCGAGGAAATCAGGCCGGAAAAGCCGCGGAAATCCAGATTGGGGCGATTGACCCACTGCACCGGCATGCGGAAGCTTTGCGCCTGTGCGGCTGTGTCGGCAATTTCCACCGTCTCCAGATGATGGATCAGGCTCGGCCCTTCGTACCACGGCGTATTGTCCGAAGGCGCGATGGTGATGTTGTCGCCCTTGAAGCCGGAAATGGGGATGGGGGTAAAAGCCTCGATCCCGATTTCCCGCGCAAATGCGGCATAGTCTTCCACGATGCTGTCGAACACGGCCCGGTCATATCCCACCAGGTCCATCTTGTTCACGGCCAGCACCAGATGGCGGATGCCGATCAGATGGGCGAGATAGGAATGGCGCTTGGTCTGCGTCAGCACGCCCTTGCGCGCATCGATCAGGATCACGGCGAGGTCGGCGGTGGAGGCGCCCGTCACCATGTTGCGGGTATATTGTTCGTGGCCGGGCGTATCCGCCACGATGAACTTGCGCTTTTCCGTCGCGAAGAAGCGATAGGCAACGTCGATGGTGATGCCCTGTTCGCGTTCCGCGGCAAGGCCATCCACCAGCAGGGCGAAGTCGATATCGCCCCCTTGCGTACCCACGCGCTTGCTGTCCGCTTCCAGCGCGGCAAGCTGATCCTCGAAGATCATCTTGGAATCGTAGAGCAGGCGGCCGATCAGGGTGGACTTGCCGTCATCCACCGACCCGCAGGTGATGAAACGCAGCATGCTCTTGTTCTGATGCAGCTCGAGATAGGCGTCGATATTCTCGGCGATCAGGGCGTCGGTCTTGTAGATGGGATCGAGAGCGGTGGGATCGGCCATCAGAAATACCCCTCCTGCTTCTTCTTTTCCATGGAGGCATCGCCCCCATCCTTGTCGATCACGCGGCCCTGGCGTTCGCTGGTAGTGGTCAGCAGCATTTCCTGCACCACTTCGGGCAGGGTGCTGGCGGTGCTCTCCACCGCGCCGGTCAGCGGGTAGCAGCCAAGGGTGCGGAACCGGATGGAGCGCATCACGGGTTCTTCGCCCGGCAGCAGCGGGAAACGGTCGTCATCCACCATCAGCAGCAGCCCGTCACGCTCAACGGTGGGGCGGGCGGCGGCCATGTAAAGGGGCACGATCTCGATCTGCTCCTTCATGATGTATTGCCAGATATCGAGCTCGGTCCAGTTGCTGATCGGGAACACGCGGATGCTCTCGCCCTTGTTCTTGCGGGCGTTATAGAGGTTCCACAGTTCCGGACGCTGGTTCTTCGGGTCCCATGCGTGAGTGGCCGTGCGGAAGGAGAAGATACGCTCTTTCGCGCGGCTCTTTTCCTCGTCGCGGCGGGCGCCGCCGAAAGCGGCATCGAAGCCATATTTATCGAGCGCCTGCTTCAGCCCTTCCGTCTTCCACATATCGGTGTGGAGCGGGCCATGATCGAAGGGGTTGATCCCGCGCTCCAGCGCCTCGGGGTTCTGGTAGACCAGCAATTCCATGCCCGATTCCCGCGCCATCTTGTCGCGCAGGGCGTACATGTCCCGGAACTTCCAGGTCGTATCGACATGGAGCAGCGGGAAGGGCGGCGGCGATGGATAGAACGCCTTGCGGGCAAGGTGCAGCATCACTGCGCTGTCCTTGCCGATCGAATAGAGCATCACGGGGTTCTGCGCTTCGGCCACGACCTCGCGCAGGATATGGATGCTTTCGGCCTCGAGCCGATCAAGATGCGTCAGTTGCTGCATAATCGCATCGGCACATGGCTTGTGCTGCGCGCCGGAGCAAGAGCGCGGCGGGGCAGAAATTCTTTGCGGGGGGCAAACTGTGGCTAGGCGACCGGCCATCGCGCCGCCAGGAAACACTTTCCTACAGGCCCCCGAATGGCGTTTATCCTGCCCGATGAACAGCCTTGCCGCCACCGCTCTGCCTCGGGCCTTTTCCGTCTGCATCGGCCGCCTGTCCCGGCGCCGCCACGGCCTGCATGACAGTGCAAATTGGAAGGTGACATTCCGGGCACAGGAAATCCGCGAAAAACGGCTGGAAAACGCGCCTTATGGTAATGACACGCATTGCACGAAACAGGGCATTTTCCTGTTCGCAAAGGTGACAACTCATGCAGCCAGGGCACGGCCCTTTGTGCCCAAGGATCGCGGCCTAGCGCCCCTTGAATTGCGCGGGGCGCTTCTCGGCAAAGGCGACCATGCCTTCCTTCTGGTCTTCCGTGCCGAACAGTCCGGCGAACAGGCGGCGCTCGAAGGCAAGCCCCTGAGCCAGCGGCGTTTCGAAGGCGGCATGGACCATTTCCTTGCAGGCCATGGCGGCGAGCGGGGGCATGGCGGCGATCTTGCTCGCAATCTTCAGTGCTTCCGTCAGCAACTCGTCAGCGGGAACTACGCGGGCGACGAGGCCGGCGCTTTCCGCTTCTGCCGCATCCATCATCCTGCCGGTAAGGCACATTTCCATGGCCTTGGCCTTGCCCACCGCGCGCGTCAGGCGCTGCGATCCGCCCATGCCGGGCGTAATGCCCAGCGTGATTTCCGGCTGGCCGAATTTTGCGCTGTCCGCCGCGAGGATGAAATCCGCCATCATCGCCAATTCGCAACCACCGCCCAGCGCATAGCCCGCCACGGCTGCGATCCAGGGCTTGCGAGTGGCGACCACTTGGGCATAGCCCGCGAACAGGTCTGTCCCATACATGTCGGCAAAGCCCTTGGACGACATCTCCTTGATGTCGGCCCCTGCGGCAAAGGCCTTTTCGCTGCCGGTAAGGACGAGACAGCGCTGCGCCGGATCGGCTTCATAGGCGGCAAAGGCGGCCACCAGATCGGCCAGCACCTGGCTGTTGAGGGCATTGAGCGCCTGCGGCCGGTTAAGCGTCACCAGCGTGACTGCATCCCGCTGTTTGACCAGGATCGTTTCATATTCGGCCAAGGCTGTTCTCCGTTCAGGTCAGCGGCGCCCACTCATCCCCATCCGGCAGAGGGGCGAAGATCGCGTCGAGCTTCGCCTCGCTTATGCCCTCCGGCGTGGCGGGATTCCAGCGCGGCGCATTGTCCTTGTCCACCAGCACGGCGCGCACGCCTTCGGCAAAGTCCGGCTCGGCGATCATCCGGACGGCCAGGCGATATTCGATGCGCATTTCATCGGTGAAATCCGAGAGGGCCTTCGCCTCAGCGATCTGCCGCAGGGCGACCTTCATGGTCAGCGGGCTCTTGGAACGCAGCGTGGCCAGCTCCTTGCCCGCCCATTTCGAATCGTCTGCCTCCAGCGCGGCAAGGATGTCCTCCAGCCGGTCGGACGCAAAGAAATGGTCGATATTCCCGGCATTGCGGGTGAGGCGAGCCTCGGGCGGTTCGGTCGAATGCTCATCGAGGATTGCGGCAATGTCATCCGGCGCGGCGATGATCCGGGCCTTGGCCTGTGCCAGCGCATCGGAGGGCAGGTAATGCGTGGCAAGTCCCGCCCAGAGGCATTCTGCCCCATCCAGCCGCGCGCCGGTCAGCGCCAGAAACGGCCCGATCCTGCCCGGCAGGCGCGAAAGATACCAGCCAGCGCCGACATCGGGGAACAGGCCGATGGCCCCTTCCGGCATGGCGAACAAGGTGTTCTCCGTCGCCACGCGGAATTGTGCTGGCATGGAAATTCCTACCCCGCCGCCCATGGTGATCCCATCCATGAAGGCGACCACGGGCTTGGGATAAGTGAACAGCAGGTGGTTGAGGCCATATTCCTCGCGGAAGAAGGTGCGGCCCATCGCCCCGCCATCTTCCAGCACAGACCGGCGCACAGCCGCCACATCGCCCCCGGCGCAGAAGCCCCGGCCTTCGGCATGGTCGATCAGCACTGTCTGCACCGCAGGATCGCTTCGCCATTCCAGCAAGACGCGCTGCATGGCCTCCACCATGTCGAGCGTCAGCGCATTGATCGCGCGGGGGCGGGCGAGGGACAGATGCCCCGCGCCGCTATGGATGTGGTGGTGGATATTCTCGCTCATCGCCAGGGCGATAGCGGGCCGATCAGGTGCAGGAAACCCGTTCGATCACCATGTCGTCATCATAGCTTACGGTCAGGCGATCCGGCCGGAAATCCATGGTCACCGCGCTGCGCGGGGGAACCCAGCGCAGCGTGCGCGCGCCGGTGGCCTTGAGCAATGCCGTGCCGACTTCCCCGGTGGCCTTCTGTCCTACGAAGGATTCGCCGGCCTCAGCCTTGCATTCGGCCTCCGTTGGTGAGGAGCCGGGTTCTTCCGCGCCCGTGGTTGCACAAGCTGAAAGAGTGAGGGCCACTGTAATGGCGGGGATTGTAATGGCGGGGATGGATGCAAGTCGCTTCATGAGGACACTCCGATTACGGGCAACGTTCATATCGCAAAGGCTGCGGCATCGCATCCTCTCCATGTTCCGTGCGGACGAGTTGGCGGCCGCCCCCCTGCAACAGCATTTCCTCATCGCGCGTCCAGCTCATGCCTTCGCCTGTATAATCGAAAACCGCCAGAAAACGGTTTTCGCCCGCTTCCTTGACTGTCTTGAGCGTGCCGACCGACTCATAGAACTTCATCTTCTCCGGGCCGATCTCCAGCAATCCCTTGGCATCGCCGAGAGTGGAGGTGCAGTCGGCGGGAACCAGCCCCCAGCGGCCCTGCATTCCGGAGGGAATCTCATCCGGCAAGGCAGCTATACTTTCCGTCTCCACCGGTGCCTGCGTGGCCACCGGGGTTTCCGGGGCGGCAGAGTTTTCCGCATCGTCGGAACCGCTGCATGCGGCGAGGATCAGAGCCGGGGCCACAGCCGACAAAGTGGCGAAAAGGCGCAGGTTCATTGTGCATTCTCCATTCGCTTGGGGGCGCATTGCCCTGATTGTATCAACGCCCTGAAGCCGGGATGTTTTCCGGTTCTTGCTCGCTCAGTCCTGCTGGATGACCGCCTCGGCTTCGATCTCGACTTTGTATTCCGGTCGGTAGAGCGCAGAAATGGCTACCAGCGTGCCGGTGGGGCAGGCCGCCTTGAGATGCTTGGAAAAGGCTGCGCTGACGGCGTCGGCATCGGCGATGTCGGTCACGAACATTCGCACACGCACCACATCGGCCATGGTGCCGCCCAGTTCCTCGATATATTCGCCGATCAGCGTGTAGATGCGGTCCGCCTGATCCCCAGCGCTCTCGGCTGGAGGCACACGATCGTCGACCGTGCCGGCCACGATGATGCGGTCTCCGGCGCGAAGAGCGCGCGTGAAACCGACCGATTCTTCGAATTTGGAGCGCGGGGCGATTCGTTGGCGTTCGGTCATGGGTCTTCCTCTCTTTGATTATCTGCCTATCTATCGTTCATCGGGCCCGGTCGCGCCAGAGGCGCGACGGAAGGGGATGATCCTCGCCCGAAGATTGACTCTGTCCCCGCTTTGGGGAATCGCGCAGCCTCGTTTTCCCCAGAGAGGGCTGCGCAAGCAACAGGAGAAGGCCAGATGGGCCTCCAAGTGAAACCGATCCTGCCGAAATTCGGCGCTGAATGTTCTGGCCTGGACATCACTCGTCCGCTTTCCGCTGAAGAGCTGAAGGAAGTGACCGATGCCATGGATAAATATGGCGTCTGCGTTTATCGCGACACAGGCCTGACCGACGAGCAGCATGTCGAATTCAGCCGCAATTTCGGCTATCTGGAGCGGGTGCCCGCGCGTGAGGGCATGAAGATGCGCCTCCCCTTCCGCGAGCTGTTCGACGCTTCGAATCTCAATCTGGAAGGTGAGATCACCCAGGATCAGGCGGCGATCCAGTACCGCAAGGGTGACCGGCTGTGGCACACGGACAGCGCCTTCATGGAAAAGCGCACGTCCTTTTCGCTCCTGCTGGCGCATCAGGTGCCCGGCGAAGGCGGCGAAACCTGGTTTGCCGATACACGCACCGCTTATGAAGACCTGCCCCAGGACATGAAGGATTTCCTGGCCGACAAGGTGGGCGTCAATTCATTGTGGTGGAGCCGCAAGAAAGCCGGCGCCGACATCACCGAGGAAGAGGTCGATGCCCGCCCCAAGGCGCGGCATCCGCTGGTCCACACCCATAAGGGTTCCGGCCGCAAGGCGCTGTTCATTGCTGCCCATACGATGGACATCGAAGGGATGGACCGGGAAGAGGGCCGCGCCCTGATCAAGCAATTGATCGAACATTGCACCCAGCCGCAGTATATTTTCAGTGTGAAATGGCACGTTGGCGATCTGGTGATTTGGGATAACCTCTGCTCCATGCACCGTGGCGGAGAGTTCGATTACGAGCATCAGAAGCGCGACATGCGGCGCACGACGGTGCGCGAGGGGACGGAGCCGCACACGATGGAGACCGGTGACGATCCCTTTGCTGAGCTGTTCTCCAGCACGCCGAAGACGGTGGATATCGTCAGTGCGCGCCAGGGCGGGCTGTAGGATTTAGTCCAGTTCGAGGATTATCTCGTCGACTGCCAGGCTGGCGCCCGGTGCGGCGTTTATCTGCTTGATTGTGCCTGATTTTTCGGCGCGCAGGATGTTTTCCATCTTCATCGCCTCCACTGTGGCGAGGGGCTGGCCGGGTTCCACGGCCTGCCCTTCAACCACATGTAATTCCACGAGAAGTCCCGGCATCGGGCAGATCAGCAGGCGCGAAAGATCGGGCGCCTCCTTCTCGATCATATGTGCGCTCAAAGGAGCATAACGGGCGTTCAAAACCCGTAGCTGCGTGCTGAAACCGCGCGTGGAGAGTCCATAACCGAGCCGTTGCCGCGTGACCTGAACGGTCAGGGGAATGCCGTCCAGTTCGGCAAAGATCGTCCTGTCCCCCGGCGTATATTCGAAGGCCAACTCCACCGGCTCGCCCTCCACCGTGATCGCATCCTCCTCGATGCTGACGAGATAATCCTTGCCCTCGATCGTCACCTGCCAGTCCCCCGGAGGGGCGGGCGGGCCGTTCAGCTGCCCGTCGATCCGCCGCGCCCTGTCGGCATCGATGGTGGCCATGGTTCCCGCCAGGGCGGCGAGCGCGCGCAGCAGTTCGGGCGAGGCCGGGGCCCCGGTGAAGCCTTCGGGATATTCCTCCGCGATGAAGCCGGTGGTGAGCTCGCCCGCGCGGAAGCGGGGATGCTGCATCAGGGCGGAGAGGAAGTGGAGGTTGTTGCCGGGCCCCTCGATGCGGAAGGCGTCCAGCGCCTGCACCTGAAGGTCCGCCGCTTCGTTGCGGGTGGGGGCCCAGGTGATCAGCTTGGCGATCATGGGATCGTAGAAGATCGAGACTTCGCCGCCTTCGGCAACGCCATCGTCGATCCGCACATAACCCTGTTCCTCCCCGTGCCGGGGAGGAACGTAGCGCACCAGCCGCCCGGTGCTGGGCAGGAAGCCGCGATAGGGGTCTTCGGCATAGACCCGGTTCTCTATGGCCCAGCCATCTATCCCGATCTCTGCCTGCGTGAAGGGCAGGGCCTCGCCCGCCGCCACGCGGATCATCTGCTCGACCAGATCGATCCCGGTGATCGCCTCGGTAACGGGATGTTCCACCTGCAGGCGGGTGTTCATTTCGAGAAAGTAGAAGCTCTCCCCAGTCGGGTCCGCACCGCTGACGATCAGTTCCACTGTG
>MKUB01000053.1:16191-18250 GCA_001898545.1 Sphingomonadales bacterium 63-6
GCGCCACGGCCTGCGCCCCCATGCGGGCGCGCATTTCCGGGGTCACGAAGGGCGAAGGGGCTTCCTCCACCACCTTCTGGTGGCGGCGCTGGATCGAGCATTCGCGCTCGTTCAGATGGACGATATTGCCATGCTTGTCGCCCAGCACCTGAATTTCGATATGGCGCGGCCTCTCGATGAATTTCTCGATGAAGACGCGGTCATCCCCGAAGGAATTGAGGCCCTCGCGCTTCACGCTTTCGAAGCCTTCGCGCACGTCCTGTTCGGACCATGCAAGCCGCATTCCCTTGCCGCCGCCGCCCGCGCTTGCCTTCATCATCACCGGATAGGTGATCTCGCCCGCGATGCGGACGGCATGTTCCGTATCCTCGATCTCGCCCACGAAGCCGGGCACGACATTCACGCCCGCCTTGAGCGCCAGTTTCTTGCTCTCGATCTTGTCGCCCATGGCTGCGATGGCGTTGGGGGGCGGGCCGATAAAGGCGATCCCCTCCGCCTCCAGCGCCTCTACGAAGCTCGCCCGCTCGGACAGGAAGCCATAGCCCGGATGGACCGCCTCGGCCCCGGTCTGCTTGCAGGCGGCGATGATCTTCTCCGGCAGCAGATAGCTCTGCGCGGCAGGGGAAGGGCCGATATGCACGGCCTCATCCGCCAGCTTCACATGCGGGCTGCGCGCATCGGCATCCGAATAGACCGCCACCGTGGCGATCCCCATGCGGCGCGCGGTGCGGATGATCCGGCAGGCGATTTCGCCGCGATTGGCGATCAGGATCTTGGAGAACATGGAACCTCGAATCCGTATTCGGGAGGCGGCACTGGGTCAGGCGGGAACAGGAACTGCAACGCAGCAGGCGTCATCGCATGATAGATCGTCGCATGGCCAAAGGCCGTTTGGGGGGCATGACAGGCAGAGCCGGGCAGCAGCGCCGCAAAGCGATCAGCGACCGCTGCCATTTCCTCGCCCTCGTTTTCGGTCACCAGGGCGAGCGGGGGGCGAATATCGCCTCCGCGCAGCAATTGCGGCGCCAGCCGGGTGAGCTTTTCATGGTCCCACCACAGACTGGGAGAGATCCCTACATAGCGCGTGAACAGGCGCGGCTGGCGCAGCCAGGTCTCCAGAACGAACAGACCGGCCAGCGATTCCCCGATCACCCCGCGCTCGCCGTTGGTGCGATAATGGCTCTCGACGAAGGGAACGACCTCGTCGCCGAGGAAGCGGCGGAATTGCTCCGACTGGCCGGCGGTCGGATAGGTGGCGAGCAAGTCGGGGTCGCTGGTCGGCCCGGTCAGTTCGGCCCGGCGATCGACGGATTGGATCCCGACGACGATCGCATCGCGCGAACGGCCCCACATGGCGTCGAGGCGCATCGCCCCGGTCACGGTCAGGAAATCCTGATCCACTCCGCCATCGAGCAGATAGAGGACCGGATAGGTCTTTCCTTCCTCCGCGTAATCCGGGGGCAGCGCGACGTTGATTGTCCGCTTCGTGCCCATCACCGCGGAATCGAGGACGCGGCTCTCGCCGATGACGATGGGAGTTGCCGCGGAGGTTGCCGGCGGCTCCTGCGCCGCGCAGACCGTGGAGGCAACCGCAAGCATGATTGCGATGGGCAGGTGTCTCATTCCGCCAAGTCCGCTTCTTCCCCCACAGGCGGCATATTATGCCCCAACAGCCGCAGCATATCCGCCGCGCATTCGACCACATTGCTACCCGGCCCGTAAATCCCCTGCACGCCTGCCTCGCGCAGGACATCGTAATCCTGCGGCGGGATCACGCCGCCGGCGACGACCTTGATGTCGGCCCGGCCTGCCTCGCGCAGATGGCGGATCAGGTCAGGGATCAGGGTCTTGTGCCCGGCGGCAAGGCTGCTGGCGCCCACGGCGTCCACACCCTCGGCAAGGGCGAGGGCGGCGGTTTCGGCGGGGGTCTGGAACAGGGGACCGCTGATCACGTCGAAGCCCATGTCGGTGAAGGCGCTGGCGATGACATTGGCTCCGCGATCGTGCCCGTCCTGCCCCATCTTGGCCACGAGGAGCCGGGGCTTGCGGCCAAGGCGGC
>MKUB01000054.1 GCA_001898545.1 Sphingomonadales bacterium 63-6
CTTCGGCGGCCTTCTTGGTCTTCGGAGCGTCGGTATAGCTCTTCTGATTCTCGGCGATCTTGGCGACGGCTTCGTCAACCTGTTCGTCCGTGACGGGCACGACCAGCTTTTCGAGCTTCAGGCCTTCGATCGAAGGCGCCTGGATTTCCGGCAGCACTTCCAGTTCGATGGCGAGTTCGGCATCCTTGCCCTGCTCATAGGCTTCGCTCAGCTCGACGCGGGGCTGCAGCGCGGGGCGCAGCTTCTTGTCGGCGATCAGCCCATCGACCGATTCGCGAATCGTGTTGTTCAGCACGTCGGCATGCAGCGCCTCACCGTGCATCTTCTTCACGAGGTTGGCGGGGACCTTGCCGGGACGGAAGCCGGGCATGCGGACCTGGGGGGCGATCTTCTTCACCTCGCTCTCGATCCGGGCCGCGATATCCTTGGCCGCGATGGTGAGCGTATAGGCGCGCTTCAGGCCTTCATTGCTGGTTTCAACGATCTGCATTTCAGACTGTAGCCTTCCAAAAAATCTCTCTCATACCGGAACCCGCGTCGGGCAAAACTGGTGCGGGCGAAGGGACTCGAACCCCCACATCTTACGATACTGGTACCTAAAACCAGCGCGTCTACCAATTCCGCCACGCCCGCGGCCCGACGAAGCCTGCAGGCCCGGTATTGCCTGCCGACCTGCGAAACAGGCAAGCGCCCTTATAAGGGAGCAGCGCAAAGGGCAAGCGGAAGCGAGGGCCTGTGCCGTTCATTCGCACCGAAGCCGGGCATAATCGGGCCCATGCGGGTCTTCAATCGGGCGTTGCGCGGGCCCCAAGGGGCGATTAGGAGGCCGGCATGAGCGAAGAAACAACCCCGAACACCACCCCTTCCACTGGCGCGGATGTCCCGCCGGACCGGCTGGCGATCAATCCGACGAATCCCTTTTTCGATGCGGAGAAGCTGCAGCGCGGCATCGGCATCCGCTTCAAGGGCACCGTCCGCACGAATGTGGACGAATATTGCATCTCCGAAGGCTGGGTGAAGGTTCAGGCCGGCCGCACGGTGGATCGCAAGGGCAATCCGCTGCTGGTTAAGCTCAATGGCCCGGTCGAGGCCTGGTTCGAGGATCTGGGCGAAGACGCCCCCGTCGCGAAGAAGGACTGAGGCGGAAGGGCCGCCTAGCCCTTCCTGCTCTTCTTCTTTGCAGCCTTGCTCTCGTTCGCGGCGATGATTTCCGCAATCACGTCGCGGCGCGGGGCGGCTTCCGAATTGGCGGCAGACGATTTCGCGGCGAGAGCCACTTCCTTGCCCTTCCCGCCCGGCCTTTCATTATAGATGAAGCCCGAAACCGGCCAGGCCGTGCTGCCCAGCGACTGAATCGGGCCGAACCAGACGCGCACCGCGCTCCAGTCATTATTCTCCGAAACATCCACCGCGCGCACATCGTCCTCGATCTGCCCGCGCCGCCCGTTGATGGGCGACCAATTGGCATGGCGCAGCAGCACAGTGCGATTGTCCACCACCTTGCTCACCGCCGCGACATGGCCCAGCGTCATGTTGCCATGGGGCTGGAACGCCATCACTGCCCCCACCTTGGGCCGGTTGCCGCGCCGATAGCGACCATCCGCCTGATCCCACCAGGTCCAGGCATCGCCATAGAGCTGGACGCCCGAAACCCGCCGCGCATAGGGTACGCATTGCAGGTAAGGCAGCGTGTCGATCCCCGGGCCGGATCTTGTATCCGCCGGATTGATCGCCGTCTCACCCAGTGCAGGCGCCGCCACCATGACCAGCGCCGCACCGGCGATGAACTGAGAGAATTTGCCCCACATGCGGCGCAAAATCCAATAACTCGGTTATCGAAAAACTTCTCCATATAGTTAACAGACTGGTAACGATTGCGCCTTTCTCTTGCCATCTGCCGTGAGGCAGGCCACCTGCGGTGCAAATGGCAGGCACACCTCTCCCCCAGGTCATCATTATCGGCCGCCCCAATGTGGGCAAATCGACTCTGTTCAACCGTCTCGTGGGCAAGAAGCTCGCCCTTGTGGACGATCAACCGGGCGTCACGCGCGATCGTCGTTTTGGCGAGGCGCATCTGCTCGGGCTGGACTTCACCATAGTCGATACGGCCGGCTGGGAGGATGAAGATCCCGATAGCCTGCCCGGCCGGATGCGCGCGCAGACGGAGGTTTCCGTTCAAGGCGCCACGCTGGCGCTGTTCGTGTTCGATGCCCGCGCAGGCGTGACCCCGTTGGACGAGGAAGTGGCCCGCTGGCTGCGCGAACAGGATGTTCCCGTGGTGGTGGTGGCCAACAAGGCCGAAGGCCGTGCGAGCGAGCCGGGTATCATGGAAGGCTATGCCTTGGGCCTGGGCGACCCGATTCCCTTCTCGGCCGAACATGGCGAAGGCCTGGGCGATCTGTTCGAGGCCCTGCTGCCCCTGCTGGAAGGCGCCGAGGCAGAAGAGCCGGAAGGCCCCGAGCTTGACGAGAATGGCGACGAACTGCCCACCGGGCCGCTCAAGCTGGCAATCGTGGGTCGCCCCAATGCAGGCAAATCCACCATCATCAACCGGATGCTCGGCGAAGACCGCCTGCTGACCGGACCGGAAGCCGGGATCACCCGCGATTCGATTGCGGTGGACTGGCAATGGCGCGACCCGAAAACGGGCGAGACACGCGATGTGCGGCTGATCGACACGGCCGGCATGCGCAAGAAGGCCCGCGTGGTCGAAAAGCTGGAGCGGCTGGCCGTAGCCGACGCGCGCCATGCGATCGACTTTGCCGAAGTGGTCGTGCTGCTGCTCGATGCCACCAAGGGGCTGGAGCATCAGGACCTCAAGATCGCCGACATGGTGCTGCAGGAAGGCCGCGCCCTGATGATCGCGATCAACAAGTGGGACGTGGCCGAAGACCCCTCCGGCCTGTTCAACGGCATCAGGGAAGCCCTGAACGAAGGGCTGGCCCAGGTGAAGGGCGTGCCGCTGTTCTCCGTCTCCGCCCGCACCGGCAAGGGGCTGGATACGCTGATCGGTGCCGCCTTCGAACTGCGCGAGACATGGTCCAAGCGCGTGCCCACCGCCGGGCTCAACCGCTGGTTCGACGATGCGCTGACCGCCAATCCCCCGCCTGCCCCCGGCGGCAAGCGGATCAAGATGCGCTACATCACCCAGATCAAGACGCGCCCGCCCAGCTTCGTGATCTTCGGATCGCGCCTTGAAACTCTGCCCGAGAGCTATCGCCGCTATCTGGTGAACGGCATCCGCCGCGAGCTGGGCTTCGGCTCCGTGCCGGTGCGCCTGACGCTGCGCAGTTCCAAGAGCCCCTTCGCCAAGGACTGATCCGGCTATTTCCGGGCAAGGAACAGGCCCAGCACCATCACCGCGATGCCCAGCAGGCGCTTGCCGTCGATGCTGGTCTGCGGCGTGCCGAACCAGCCGAAATGGTCGATCAGCGCGGCGGCGGCGATCTGGCCCACCAGCACGCAGAAGATCGCATTGGCGAGGCCGAAGCGCGGGCCGACAAAGGTGATCGACAGTCCGTAGAAGGCAACGCAGGCCCCGCCCAGATAGAGCCAGGGCGGCACCGAGGATATCTGCGCCATGCGCGGCAGGCCGGTGGCGACTGCGGCCACTGCGGTCAGCAGGAAGGCGAGGCCGAAGACGGTGGCCGTCGCGAAAGAGGGATTGCCCACTCTTACCCCGATCCCGCCGGACATGGCCGCCATCACCGGAATGGCCATGCCTGCCAGCAGCATGATACCGACATAGGAAAATGTGCTGGATGCATTCATGGGGCTTCTCCTGTCCGAAGGCGTCAAGGGCTATCCTCCGCCTCTGTGCGCTTCAACCTTTTGGGCGGAGATGTTCCGATACCAACGAAAGAAGTGTGTAACCTTTGTGAGCAGGTTTTGGCTGCTTGTCGTGCATGTGTTCACACCCCTTTCCACTCAAAGGCCACCCCGGCGCAACGCCGCGCGGTCCAGCCGGTCCAACAGTTGCAAAAGCGCGGAAGCGCGCGGTTTTCGTACTGTTCCGCGATAGCGCCCAGCGCGCATCAGCGGCTGGACGGTGCCCTCATGGGCCAGCCGCAGCAGGTCATCGGGTGTAACCTTCCGTTTCGGCATTCCGAGCGCCACGTCCCACGCTGCCGCGAAGCCTTCCGCCCCCGGTCGGGCCCGCAGTTTGTAAGCTCCGTTGCGGCTCATTCCCACCATCCGCGCGGCCTGCGCGACCGACCCCGTTTCGGCCAGGAAGCCAATGAACTCGCCCTGCCTTATCGCAGTCCACCCATCCCCCCTTTTGCGTAGGGGCACTGGAAGGAAGGCGGGAATACCTCCGCGAAAGCGGCGGCGTGGCTGGGGCTGCGGCTGGTTTGGTGAGTGCGTCATCCGGCAGGATAAACGCCATTCCGCTCATTGTAGGAAAGGGATTTCTGCGGAAAGACAGCGCCCCGGTCGGCTCCCGGTGCAGGAGCGCCACGCATTCTCTCTTGCCGTCCTAATTGTCTAACCCGAGGTGGGGATTGCGTCAATCGGGGGGCCTCGTGCCAATAAGCCAGCCCTCGATTCGCAATGAAGGGCCTGAACCATGTCAGCTTCCGCCAGCCAATTCGCCCAATCCTTCTTCCACGGGACGCGCGCCGATCTGAAACCCGGCGATCTGATCGCCGTGGGATACCAATCCAACTTCACCGAAGCCGCGCCGCTTTCATGGGTCTATTTCGCGGCCACGCTCGATGCGGCGATCTGGGGTGCGGAGCTCGCCGCCGGGGATGGGCCGCAGCGGATTTACGTGGTGGAGCCGACCGGCCCGACTATGGATGACCCCAACCTCACCGGCAAGAAGTTCCCCGGCAACCCGACCATGTCCTATCGCTCCCGCGATCCGCTGCGGATCATTGCGGAAGTGACGAATTGGCAGGGCCACCCGCCCGAGGTGGTGCAGCAGATGCTGGACGGCCTCGCCCGCCTGAAGGCGGATGGCGCCAATGTGATCATCGACTGAACCGCCCTCGGAGGGCGGGCGGGAATGGGCGCTCTATTCCCGCCCGCTTACCGGGTTGCGATAATGATAGGGCGGCAGGAAATAATCCGGGAATACCGGATAGGGTTCGGTCTTTTCGTCGGGCGGCAGATCGTCGAAATCCATCAGCAGCTGCATGGCATGCTGCGCCCAGCCCTTGTCGAAATCGGTGTAGAAGCTCTGCCAGGATTTGAGCACGGCGATCTTCCACACGCCGTCTTCCTTCACATATTCGTTTTCATACAGGCATTCGCCCCACATCGCCTCCCCGCCCATGCGGCCGACCTGGATCAGGGCCCGCAGACGGCACTGGCCGCGCTGGCCATCGTCGGAGACATGGATAACCGGCTGCAACTGGATGTGATTCATCAGCAGGCCCGGCGGCGGCGGGCCGAAATGGAGCATATATTCGCGAATGCGCTCATGCCCGAAGAACTTGCCGCGCCCGTTGATTTCCAGCGTGGCATCGCGTGCGAACAGATCGGCCGCATGCTCCCACTGGCTCTTGTCGACATAATAGCCGTAAATCCGCTGGAGATTGGCGATGGCGAGGTGATCTTCGGCGGCCTGGGCCCGCTTTTCCACTGCCGCCAGCCGCTGTTGCAGCGCGCGGATTTCCGCTTCCAAATCCATTTCGGTTCCTCTCCCATCGGGCCGATTATTATCGGCCGTCCTGCACAGATGGGCTTGTGGCGTCAACGGCGGGCGTGGCGGCATATCCGTTTCGGCAGAGGCCGCCCCATTCCCCTTCAGCCAAGCGCCGCCAAGGCCACTGCATCCGGCCCGGCAGGATTACGCAATGGGGCATCCGCCTGGGTTGCGACCCGCCACACTACTTCGGCCACATCCTGCGGCGTGGTGACCTGCGCGGGCTGTGCGAATGCCTCCAGGATCGGCCCGGCGAAACCGGCATAGGCTTGGGGGATCATCTCCTCCAGCTGCAGGTCCGTATTCTCGGCGAAGCGCGTGCTGGGGCCGTAACCCGGCTCCACCAGTTTCGCCCGGATGCCGAAGCCCGCCAGTTCCAGCGCCAGCGAGGCTGTGAAGCCCTGCACCGCCGTCTTGCTGGCGGTATAGGCCGCAACCAGCGGCATGGGCATCAGCGTGACACTGGAAGTGACGTTGACGATCACCCCAGCGCCCCGTTCCCGCATTTGCGGGATCACGGCCTGGCACATGGCAATAGTGCCCAGAGTGTTTGTTTCGAACACATCGCGAATGCGCGCCATCGGCATCGCCTCCAGCACGCCCGCAAGGCCGATGCCCGCATTATTGACCAGCGCATCGAGCGGACCTGCCGCCTCGACCGCGGCTGCGATGCTGTCCGCTTGGGTGACGTCGAGCGGAAGGATGCTCATGCGGTCCGATTCCGGGAGGATGCCAGCGCGCGGGTTGCGCATCGTCGCCACGACATTCCAGCCTTGCTCGTGGAAATGGCGCGCCGTTTCCAGTCCATAACCGGAGGAGCAGCCTGTGATCAGTACGGTCTTCATGAATATCTCCTTCAAATGCTGTTCCGGACGATAGGAGACAGATGAAGGACGATCTATAATTCATAATCCGTAATTCATTTGCTATCGTCCATTTATGACGGACCCACTCACACAGATCATGGCGCTGCTGCGCCCGCGCACGGTGTTCACCAAGGGGATCAGCGGCGCGGGGCGCTGGGCGGTTCGCTATTCGGATTTCGGCCAGCCGAGCTTCTGTACGGTACTGACCGGCAGTTGCAGGCTGGCGCTGGACGGGCTGGACCCGGTCACGCTGCAGGCTGGCGATTTCCTGCTTCTGCCGACCACGCCCGGCTTCATAATGTCAGGCTTCGAACCGGCAGTGCCGGTGATGGTGGATGCTCAGATCGCCGCTTCGGCAAGGGAAGAAATCCGCCATGGCAGGCAGGACGGGCCGCCGGACGTGCAATTGCTGGGCGGCTGCTTCCTGTTCGATTCGCCCGATGCGGATCTGCTGGTCTCGCTGCTTCCCCCGCTCGTGCTGTTGCGCGATGCGGACCGCGCCGGGCGTGTCGTGCGCCTGCTAAGGGAGGAAGCGCTGGAAGATCGCGCAGGTCGCGATCTGGTGCTGGCGCGGCTGATGGAAGTGCTGTTGGTGGAGGCGTTGCGCACCGTGCAGGAGGACACGCCCGCCGGATTGCTGCGCGGCCTTGCCGATCCCCGGCTGTCCGATGCCCTGCGGCTGATGCACGGCGATCCCGCGGGCAACTGGACGGTGGGCAGGCTCGCGGATGCCGCGGCCCTTTCCCGCTCCGCCTTTTTCGAGCGGTTCACGCGAGTGGTGGGGATGGCGCCGATGGAATATCTGCTCGCCTGGCGCATGGCGCTGGCCCGGGATTTTCTCCGCACGGGGGCCATTCCGCTGGCCGAAGTGGCGGAGCGTACCGGCTATGGCTCCCCCAGCGCCTTCAGTACTGCCTTTGCGCGGCACACCGGCGTGCCGCCGGGCCGCTTCGCAAGGGAAGCGGCCACGTAACGGGGATGAGGCTTATTCTGCCGCTTCGCTGTTCAGCTGGACGTAGTTCTGCAGCCCCATACGCTCGATCATGTCGAACTGGGTTTCGAGGAAATCGACATGCTCTTCCTCGCTTTCGAGGATGCGCTCGAAGATTTCGCGGCTGACATAGTCGCGCACGGTTTCGCAATATTCGATGGCGTCGCGCAGCATGGGGATGGCTTCCATCTCCAGCGCGAGATCGGCCTTGAGGATTTCCTCCACCGTTTCACCCACCTTGAGGCGGTTGATCGCCTGGAAGTTGGGCAGCCCGTCGAGGAACAGCACGCGCTCGGCCAGAACGTCGGCATGCTTCATCTCGTCGATCGATTCTTCGCGTTCCTTCTCGGCCAGCTTGGACACGCCCCAATGCTTGAGCGTGCGGTAATGCAGCCAGTACTGATTGATCGCGGTGAGTTCGTTGGTGAGTGCCTTGTTGAGGAACTCGATTACCTTGGCGTCGCCCTTCATGGCCGGCCCCTTTTCATATCTGCTGAGAAACTGGATGGCCGGAATGATGCGCGCAATCGCCAGCTAAAACAAGGGGGCGTCGCGAAAAAACCTAGGATTTCTGCGGTTTTGCGAGTGATTAGCGATAGTGGAAGGGCCGCCCTTCAGGCGCGCGCGAAGGCGTGGTCGGAGGTAAAATCGGGCGCCGCTTCGGGTGTGCCGCCGCGCTCCTCAATCAGGATTTCCGCCGCTTCATCCAGGCACTGTCCGCATTGCGGACGCTTGCCCAGTTTCTCGTAAACAGCGTCAGGATCGCCCGCATGGCAGCGCGCGGCGGCGCGCAGATCGCACTCACGGATGGCGTTGCAGATACAGATGTACATGCGCATTTGTTAATGCGAATGGATTGCAGTAGCAAGAGGAATCTGCATCACTTCCGCAGGGCAAACAGCCGCCCATAAGTCAGGCACCGCCACAGCCATTCGAGCGGGCCATAGCGGAAATGCTCCAGCCACGGTTTCGACCAGGCGAGCATCAGCGCACAGCCCACCAGCGCAATGGGCAACAGGCCAGCGCGGCCCGGCTCACCCCACAGGCCGCCCGCCCAGTGACGGAACACCAGCATCATCATCAGTGAGGTGGCGATATAATTCGTAAAGGCCATCCGCCCCGCCGCCACCAGCCGCAAACCCAGCCAGCCTGTTGCAGCGCCCGGCGCCCAGGCGGTCAGCAGCGCGACAAGCCCCAGTATCATCGCCAGTTGCGGCAAAGGCGCGGCAAAATCCGCCACGAAATGAGTCAGCCAATAGGGGAAGCCCCGCAGCATCGCCCACAGGCCCAAAGGCAGGGATAGCGCCGCCCCGCCGATCAACCCCGCCCAGCCCCAACGCCGCATGCGCACCGACCCGCAGCCGCCCGAGAAGAAACCCAGCCGAAACAGCGCCATGCCGATCAGCATCAGCGGCACTGTCTCTAACAGAGCGAAAGCGGGATATTCCGCCAGTACATTTCCCCGCTCCTGCGCGATGAAGGCAATTTCCTGGCGATAGCTGCCAGCGGTGAAGGCCACCCGCTCCGCCTCCGCTTCCCGCACCTTCTCGCCCAGTGCCTCCACCAGGGCAGCATGGTGCTCGGGATTGGCGAGCTGGGCCTCGGCGCTCTGCTCAAGCACCAGCGGCCCGGTAAAACTTGCCGCCAGATAAAGCGCCGCCGCCGCGTACCACAGCAGCCCCACGCGCAGCAGCAGCCGCTCGGGGATCGCCAGGAAGGGCAAGGCGATCAGCCCGGCAATCGCATAGAGAAACAGGATGTCGCCCCAGAACAGCAGGAAGAAATGTGCCAGGCCGAACGCCATCAGCCAGCCCAGCCGTCGCAACTGCAGCCCTGCCCCCGCTCCACGCGCAGCCGCCCGCGCTGCGAACAGCGCCATCCCGGCGCCGAACAGCAGGGTGAACAATCCGCGCATCTTGCCATCGATCAGCACGAATTGCGCCAGCCACAGGATGCTTTCCAGAAGGCCCGGCTCTGCCCCGAACCCCTGCGGCCAACCATAGGCGATATAGGGTTGGGCGAAAGCGACGATATTGGCGAAGACGACCCCCAGCACAGCCACGCCGCGAATGAAATCCAGCGTGACCAGCCGCTCGCCGGAAGAGACCGGACCAGTGGAAGGCGCTACGGCTGATTCCGGCACTGCAGGGCCGGTCGCCCCATCCATGCCAGCTATGCGCGACTTCATGATCCGTCCTTGCCAGAAGGCGGCCTGATTCCCGCCGGTTAAGGGGCAGGCCGGATTACTGAGTAACGAGGCACTCCTGCCCGGCCGCCTTCAATTTCGCGCAGGCCCTATCCGCTTCCGCGCGCGAGGCAAAGCCACCTGCGAGCAATTTCGTGACCTTGCCAGACGGGACGAGAATCCGCTGCCTGCCGGAAAGTTCCGGGCGAGTCGAAAGCTGGGCCCACAGCTTTTCGGCATTGCCCTTCACCCCAAAGGCGCCAAGCTGGAGCTTCCACGGTCCAGTGGCCGCCACAACCTGCGCCGGGCGCGCGGCGGGCTTCGGCGCTGGCTGCGCGGCCACTTGGGCAGGCTGGGCCGCTGGCTTCGGTGCGGGTTTGGCCGCAGGAGCGGGGGCGGGTTTAGGTGCAGATGCAACAGCCACGGGGCGGGCATAATCGGCCCCTGCCGTGGCGGGGCTATCCGTTCCGTCAGCCGCCATTGCCTGACGCACCGCAGCCTCCGCCGCCGCACTGGATGGCGGGACAGCCGCCTGCTGCAAAGGCTGAGGCACACGCGGCGATGCGGAGGCGAGCGGCGCGGACGGCGCCTTTGGCTTGGCGACGGCAGGCTTCACTACCGGGCCGGAAGGAAGCGCCGGAGCGCCATCCGCCGCAGCAAGGTCGAATGCCGCCACATCGCTGGCACGCGCGGCATCCGCCTGCTGCTGCATTTCCACTGCGAGCGCGGCGGCCTGCTGGCGCTGGGCGAAGGGAACGTACTGGTCCATTTCCGCAAGAGCCGGCCCTGCCTGCGGCAGGCCCTGGGTATTGGCCAGAGTCAGCAAGGCATAAGCGCGCACCCAGTCCTTGGCCACCAGATCGCCGTTGAAATGGGCAATGCCCAGCAAATATTGCGAACGCGGATCGCCCCGGCGCGCGGCATCCTGCACATAGGTCAGCGCCTGTTCGCGCCGTCCGGTCTGGAACAGGATCAGGCCATAAATGTCGGCCGCCCGCATGTGCCCTTTCTCAGCGGCGCGGGCATAATAATATTCGGCCATGGAGGAATCCTCCTCCACCCCGCGCCCCAGGCGATAGGCCTGCGCCAAGTTGAACAGCGCATCGGCATCGCCCGCTTCCGCAGGACCTTTCCATTCGGCCACGGCGGCAGCGTAATCGCCCCGGCTCCAGGCATCGACACCGGTTTTCACATCCGCCAGAGCAGGAGTCCATGCAGGCGCGGCCAGCGCTGCCACGGCCAGAGCGGCCATCAATCCGGTGGGGCGAAGAATCGCCATCGCTGCTGCACTCCCTGGCTGTGCGGGTTTGAACACTTCGCCGCCGCTTAGGACAACATAGTGAACACCCCGTTAGCAATCCTGCCCTGTCCCAATCCCGCACCAAAGCGGGACAATTTGCCAAGCAAGGTTCGGGTGCGGCCCACGCCTTACGCTCGCTTAACTGAAAATTAGGGGTGATCTGCGATCCCGCCAAGGGAAATGCCGGGAATCCAGGACTGATCCGGCCTTATTGATCAACCCAGGGGGGTATACCTTGCGCGTATTGGCATTGGCATCTCAGAAAGGTGGTTCCGGCAAGACCACTCTGTCGGGGCACCTGGCCGTACAGGCCCAGCGGGCCGGCGCAGGGCCGGTTGTCCTGATCGACATCGACCCGCAAGGATCGCTGGCCGACTGGTGGAACGAGCGCGAGGCGGAATATCCCGCCTTCGCCCAGACGACCGTGGCCCGGCTGGCGAACGATCTGGCCACCCTGCGTCAGCAAGGCTTCAAGCTGGCCGTGATCGACACGCCGCCCGCCATCACCATGGCAATTCAATCCGTGATTTCGGTTGCAGAGCTCATCGTGGTCCCCACTCGCCCCAGCCCGCATGACCTGCGGGCAGTGGGGGCCACGGTGGACCTGTGCGAACGTGCGGGCAAGCCGCTGATCTTTGTGGTGAACGCCGCCACGCCCAAGGCCAAGATCACTGCGGAAGCCGCCGTCGCGCTGTCGCAACATGGCACCGTGGCGCCAATCACATTGCATCACCGCACCGATTTCGCCGCTTCGATGATCGACGGGCGCACCGTCATGGAAGTCGATCCCTCAGGCAAGTCCGCCCATGAGGTCGCGGCCCTGTGGAACTATGTTTCCGACCGGCTGGAAAAGAACTTCCGCCGCACCGTCTTTTCCGCGCCCGGAGTTACCCAATTGCCCGGCGCCTATCGCGCGGCAGGTGGCTTCGGCCGCCGGATCGCCCAGAATTGAGGGGGGCAGGCATGAACGAACCCAAGCCTTTCGCCTCGCTCAGCCCCACTCTGCTGGCCCGCAAGGGCGCGGCTCGCCCCGCCATGCGGACGCCGTTTCAGCCGCTTGGCATGTTCGAGCGATTCGACACCTTCCCGGTCGAGGATGATCTGGGGTGGAATGACATGGGCCATGAACATAGCGGCGCGGAAAGCGCTGCTCCGGCTCCTACGCTCCAGCCGGCGCCTCGTCAGTCTGCTCTGATCCGGCAAGCTGCCGGAAACCGCGCCGCCGAGCGCCGCAAGGCTCTGGAAGAAGGGCGCCGCGCGGCCTTCACCCTGCGCGTGGATGCCGAACGCCATCTCAAGTTGAGGCTGGCCTGCACCATCCGCAATCTCAGCGCCCAGCAGATCGTGACCGAGGCGCTCGACCGGCTGCTTTCCGGCATGCCGGATCTCGATACGCTCGCCGCGCAGGTGAAGCGGAAATGATTACCCAAGGGGATGTGACGATGAACCGCACCGCAAGGACGAACGGAAACAGGGATGCAAGGCTGCTCGGCCTGGCCCTCACCACCGCGCTTGCCGGGGCTACGCTGACCGGATGCGCCGCATCCGCCCCGCCCGCCAATCTTTCGGCCAGCAAGGCTGAAGCGGCCCTGGCCAAAGGCAATTACAGCACCGCCGTCGAGCATGCCGAAGCTGCCGTCCGCGCCGATCCGCGCAATGCCCATTTCCGCACGACGCTGGGCTCTGCCTATCTCGAATCCGGCCGTTTCGCTTCTGCCGCGACGACTTTCGACGATGCGATGAAGCTGGGCGACACCTCGCCGCGCACGGCCCTCAGCCTTGCCCTTACCCTTGCCGGGGCTGGCCGGGGCGAGGAAGCCGTCGCCGTGCTGCGGGATTGGGAAGGCGAGATCGCCCCTTCCGACCTTGGCCTTGCCTATTCGCTGGCAGGCCAGCCCGAACGCGGCATCCATGTGCTGTCCAACGCAGTGCGCAATGGCGAGAACACCGCCAAGACACGCCAGAACCTGGCCTATTCCTATGCGCTGGCCGGTCGCTGGCGCGAGGCAAGGCTGATGGCCGAGCAGGACATCGGCAACGAGAAAGTGGGCGACCGGATGGCCGAATGGGCCGCCAGCATCCACCCCGATGCCTATCGCGTACGCGTGGCCATGCTGCTGCAAGTTGTGCCCGACGTTCAGGATGCCGGGCAGCCGGTGGAACTGGCGCTCGCCAACTTCCCCTCTGCGGAACAGCTCGCCAGTGAAGCCGCCGCCGCGCAGCCTGCGGTGGTCCAACCCGCTGCCACCCCGGCCGCTCCCAAGGTGGCGCTGAACGACGCGCCGCAGACGAGCTATGAACTCCCGCCCATCGGCGATGCGCCGGAACCGGCCTTTTCGGCCCCGGCCTACAAGGCACCCAATCCGCAGCGCGTGAACGATTTCCAGGCGGCCTTCCCCGCCAGCGGGGTCAGCAAGGTCGCGCTCGACACGCAGAGCTTCGCCAAGCCCGCGCCCAAGGCTGCCGCCCGCCCTGCCCCCAAAGCGGCACCGGCAAAGGCAGCCTCCGCGAAAGGCGCCAGCCGCATCGTGATGGCAAGCGAGGGCACACATCTCGTCCAGCTGGGTTCCTTCACCAGCGAACAGGCCGCGCGCCGCGCATGGAACATCTATGTGAAGCGCTATCCCGAGCTGGCCGCTCACGAAATGGTGCTGAATCAGGCCATGGTGAACGGCAAGATCTATTGGCGCGTGGCGGCTGGCGGTTATTCCGCCACCTCCTCTCGCTCCATGTGCGGCAAGATCGGCAAGGCTGGTGGCGAAGGCTGTATCGCCTATGCCCAAGACCGCCCGCTTCCCGGCACGGTACAGAACGAGCGGCGGCTGGCCAGCCGCTGACGCACCAGGGATCGGATTCAACCTCCCCCGGAAGCCCTCTGCGGACACCCGCAGGGGGCTTTCTTTTTGGAAGTTCAGCAGACGGGGGAGCTGCGAGGCAGCGGCCAGGGATTACTTCCCCACGCGCACACCACCCTTGTAAAGCGCCATGACCCGCCCCTGAGCAGGCTGACGGTCGAACGGCGTATTGCCCGCGCTCGCTTCCATCTTGTCCGAAGAGACGATCCACGGCTTTTCCGGATCGACCAGCGCGATGTCCGCTTCCATCCCCTCAGCCAGCAAACCTGCCTCAACGCCCAGCAGGGCAGCAGGATTGGCGGCCAGCAGATCGAAGGCGCGGGGCATGTCGATCACGCCGTCCCGCACCAGAGTCAGCACCATGGCCAGCAGGGTTTCCGCCCCCGCCATGCCCGGCTCTGCGTCGGCAAAGGGCAAGCGCTTGTCTTCCGGCCCGCGCGGATCGTGGCCGCTGGAGACGACATCGATCGTCCCGTCGCCAATCGCCTCGATCACGGCCTGCCGGTCCGCCTCGTCCCGTAGCGGGGGAGACATGCGGGCGAATGTACGGAATTCAGCGGTGGCAATGTCCGACAGCATGAAATGCGCAGGCGTGACGCCCGCCGTCACTGCCACGCCGCGCTGCTTGGCCGCGCGCACCAGATCGAGCGCGGCGCGCGTTGTCACTTGCCGCAGATGCAGCCGGGCGCCCGCCAGTTCGGCAAGGGCAATGTCGCGTGCCACAGCTAGCGCCTCAGCCTCGGCAGGGGCGCTTGGCAGGCCCAGCCGCGTGGCCATCATGCCTGCGGTGGCGACCGCATCGCCCGCCAGCCCGCCATCTTCCGCATGCGTCACCACCACCATGTCGAGCATTGCCGCATAGCGCAGCAGGCGCAGCATGACGCCCGAATCCGCGATCCAGCGCCGGCCGGTTGCCACCGCCCGCGCGCCTGCATCCCGCATCAGGGCGAGTTCCGCCAGATTATGCCCTTCCAGTCCCACCGTGGCCGCTGCCAGCGGGTGAACCCACAGATCGGGCTTGCCGCTATAGGCCAGGAACTGAATGCGCGCAGGATGGTCCAGCGGCGGGCTCTGATCGGGCATCAGCGCCGCGCGGGTGATCCCGCCGAAATGGCAGGCGGGCTTGTCCACCGCGAAAACGCCGAGATCGACCAGGCCGGGCGCGACCAGCCGCCCAGCCGCATCGATCACATCGTCGCCCGATTGCGGCGCGACTTCCCCCAGAGAAACAATCCGCGCGCCTTCACAGCGCAGGCCGCCGGGGCGCAGACCCTCGGGCGTAACCAGCGTGCCATTGACGATCGTGAGCGCAACAGGCTGCTTCATCACACGATCTCCCCGGCCATATCCGCCGCGCTCCAGCCGGGCACTGCGCGAGTGCGGCGGGTCAGCACTTCAAGGCAGGCCATGCGGATCGCCACGCCCATTTCCACCTGCCGCGTGATGATCGACCGGCCTTCCAGATCGGCCACATCGCTGTCGATCTCCACACCGCGGTTCATCGGGCCGGGATGCATGATCAGCGCATTGGGCTCCGCCTTCTTGAGACGCTTGGCCGTAAGCCCATAGAGATGGCGATATTCGCGTGTGGAAGGCACGAACTGGCCGTTCATCCGCTCGTTCTGCAGCCGCAGCATCATCACCACTTCGGCCCCGTCCAGCGCGGCATCGAAATCATGGAAGGGCTTCACGCCCATTTCCTCGATCCCGGCAGGCATCAGCGCGGGCGGCGCGCAAACGCGCACTTCGGCGCCCAACGCGGTGAGGCACAATATGTTGGAACGGGCCACACGGCTGTGCAGGATGTCCCCGCAGATCGTCACGCGCAGGCCCCACAGGCCTTCCGCGAATTCCGTGCGCCCCTGCTCCCGCAGGGCATGGCGCAGGGCCAGCGCATCGAGCAGCGCCTGGGTGGGGTGCTCATGCTGCCCGTCACCCGCGTTGAGCACCGGGCAATCCACCTGCTCGGCAATCAACCGCACCGCGCCGGAGCTTGCGTGGCGGATCACGATGGCGTCGGCCCGCATGGCGTTGAGCGTTACCGCCGTATCGATCAGCGTCTCGCCCTTCTTCACGCTGGACTGGGCGGCATGCATGTTGACCACATCCGCGCCCAGCCGCTTGCCCGCGATCTCGAAACTCAGCAGCGTGCGCGTGGAATTCTCGAAAAAGGCATTGATGATGGTCAGGCCCGACAGCGAATTGCTATGCTTGGAAGGCTGGCGATTGAGCTGCACCCATTGTTCCGCCTCTGCCAGCAGGAACATGATTTCATGAGTCTGGAGCTGACCGATTCCGAGCAGGTCGCGGTGCGGAAAGGCATGCCATCCGGCCGGGAAACGGCCCGAGGCTGAGGGGGTTGGCGTCGCTGTCATTAAAGCCGGGGCAATAGGCACAGTTTGCGCCCATGGCAACGCCCCGCGTCGATCAAGATCGCCGGTTATTCGGTTTCCTGTGGAACCTTCCGCCCATGCCGCCTAGATTGCTGGTCGCAACCAACCACGCGGGATCACAAGCGAATGAGTTTTGCAGGAAAAGTCTGGCGCTTGCTGGTCGGTATTAAGGACGGTCTTTCCCTCATTCTGCTGCTGATGTTCTTTTCCGCGCTGTTCGCCATCCTCAGTGCGCGGCCCAGCCCCGGCGTGGTGCGCGAAGGGGCGCTCTATCTCCAGCTTGACGGTTCCGTAGTGGAAGAAGCCTCGGCTCTCGATCCGCTCAACCTGCTGCTCAGCCAGGAACTGCCCGCCGCGCAATATCAGGCGCGGGACCTGATCGCCGCGCTGGATGCGGCCGCCACGGACAGCCGGATCAAGGCCGTGGTGCTGGACCTGTCGTCCTTCACGGGCGGCGGCCATATCCACATGCAGGAAGTCGGCGCCGCGATGGACCGCGTGCGCAAGGCCAAGAAGCCCGTGCTGACCTTCGCCCTGGCCTATACAGACGATTCCATGATGTTGGCTGCCCATGCCAGCGAGGTGTGGGTCGATCCACTGGGCGGTGCGCTGATCCTGGGCCCCGGTGGGCAGCGGCTCTATTACAAGGGCCTGCTCGATTATCTGAAGGTCAATGCGCGGGTCTATCGCGTGGGCACCTATAAGAGCGCGGTCGAGCCCTATATGCGCAATGACATGTCGCCCGAAGCGCGGGAGAATGCGCAGGCGCTCTATTCCTCCATCTGGGAGGAATATAAGGCCAAGATCCGCACCGCCCGCCCCAAGGCTCAGATCGACCGGGTGACGACGGACCCTGCCGCATGGCTGAAAGAGAGCCAGGGCGACAATGCCCAAGCAGCGCTGGCAGCCGGGCTGGTCGACAAGATCGGCGATTGGGAAGCCTTCGGCAAACATGTCGCAAGCATCGTGGGCGAAGATCCGTTTGACGGATCGCCTGGCGCCTTTGCCAATACGGAACTCAAGCCGTGGCTTGCCGCTATCCGACCTTCCTCTACCGCAGGGAAGGCCATCGGGGTTGTCACCATTGCGGGCGAAATCAGCGATGGCGAGGCGGGCCCCGGCGAAGCTGGCGGCGCACGCATCACGCAGATCCTGGACGATGCCCTGACGGACAATCTGGCGGCCCTTGTGGTGCGGGTCGATTCTCCGGGCGGCACGATCACCGGATCGGAAGCGATCCGCCGCGCGATCATGCGGCACAAGCGCAAGGGCATCCCCATCGTGGTGTCCATGGGCAATTATGCGGCGAGCGGCGGCTATTGGGTTTCCACCCCGGCCGACCGGATCTTTGCCGAACCGGAAACGGTGACTGGTTCCATCGGCGTTTATGGTGTGGTGCCGACATTCGAGAAGGCACTGGCGAACTGGGGCGTGGGCACGGATGGCATTATCACCACGCCCCTGTCAGGCCAGCCCGACATGCTGGCCGGTTTCACTCCACAGCTCGATTCGGTGCTGCAACAGACGGTTGAGCACGAATATGGCGTGTTCCTATCGCTGGTCGCAAAGTCGCGCGGGATGACAGCGCAGCAGGTCGACCGGATCGGCCAGGGCCGCGTGTGGGACGGCGGTTCCGCCCGCCAGCTCGGCCTTGTGGATCAGTTCGGCGATCTCGATGCGGCCATCCAGTGGGCAGCGCAGAAAGCCGGGCTCAAGGAAGGTGGCTGGCATGCGAAATATCTCGGCTCCCGGCCAGACCCTTACGCCACGCTGGTCCAGCGCATGCTGAGCAGCGAATCCGAAGGCGCACGGGCCGGTGCACGCGATCTGTTCGCCACCGTGGCCGGGCGCGAACAGGCCAGGATCGGGCAGGCCGTCGGCGATGTGAGCCGGCTGATGGGTGGAAGCGGAGCGCAGGCATATTGCCTTGAATGTGCCGCTTTGCCTTCCGGAAAGCCCGCAAATCCGCGACCAGGGGGGCTGGCGAGCCAGTTTCTCCGGCTCATCCG
>MKUB01000055.1:0-3239 GCA_001898545.1 Sphingomonadales bacterium 63-6
TGCCCAACTGCGCGGCGACGGTGTTCTTTGAATAGGCAAAGGCGCTGCGCACGTCGATTTCGCCCGCAAAGGTGCCGCCGGAATTGCGCGGGGTCCACCCGTCAATCGTCACCGGCTCGTCCACCACCCGGTCATCGGGCGTATAGCCTGCTTCCAGCGCGGAGAGATAGACGAACAGCTTCCAGGCAGAGCCCGGCTGGCGCACGGCATTGGTGGCGCGGTTGTAATTTGTGGCGACGTAATCCGTGCCGCCCACCAGCGCCAGCACCGCGCCGTCCCGGTCCATACTGACCAGCGCGCCCTGTGCGCCCTTGGGCGTATTGGCCTTGATCGAATCGGTCGCGGCCTTCTGCATGCCTATGTCCAGCGTGGTCCACACTTCCAGCGGCTCGGTGGTTTCAGGCAGCAGCAGGTCGAGCTGAGGCAGCACCCAATCCGTGAAATAGCGCACCGAATTCTGCGCCTGCTGCGGGGCAAGCTTCACGGCCGAGACATCCACATCCGCCTCATCCGCGGAAATCGCGCCATATTTCTTCATCTGCGAGATGACGACATTGGCGCGGCTGACGGCGGCCTGCACATCGGCGGTGGGGGAATAGCGGCTGGGCGCCTTCACCAGCCCGGCGATGATCGCGGCTTCTCCCAAAGAGAGATCGCGCGCCGAATGGCTGAAGAAATTGCGGCTGGCGGAATCGATGCCATAGGCCCCGCCCCCGAAATAGACCTTGTTGAGATAAAGCTCGAGGATTTGCTCCTTCGAGAATTTCCATTCCAGCGCCATGGCCAGCACTGCCTCGCGCGCCTTGCGGTCCACCGTGCGGTTGGAATTGAGGAAGACATTGCGGGCCAGCTGCTGCGTGATGGTCGAGGTGGCGCGCGCCCGCTCGTCATCGCGCCAGGAGACCCATAGCGCGCGGGCAAGGCCCAGCGGATCGATCCCGAAATGCGAATAGAAGCGCCGGTCTTCCACCGAGACCATGGCGTCCTTCATCACTTGCGGGATTTCATCCGAACCCAGCCATTCGCCATAGCTGGGCCCCATGGACACAATCTCCGACCCGTCGCGGGCACGCAGCACGATTGTCTGCCCGGCCTTGATGTCCTTCAACTGCGAGAAGCTGGGCAGATTGCTGGCGGCGAAATAGACCGCCGTGCCCAGCGCGATCGCGCCCAGCAGAGCGAGCACTCCGCCCCAAACAAGCAGGCGCTTCAGCCACAAGCGCCAGCCACGCTGGGCCTTGCCACCTCTGCCTGAACCACCTGATCCGCCCGAGCCGCCATTCCTCGACCTGTTACGAGGCACTGCCTTGGAACCCACGCTGCGGTTGCCTGCCATCCGGCCTGTCAGTCCTTATCTCATTCAACTCACGCGCGGGCGCCCCGAACGCACTGGCGCCTCAATGCACCGGCGCCCGATGCATAGGGCATTCGGAACGGGGCGTTAACGGCCAATTTGCCGCTTAATCTTCCGGCTGGAAATCGAGACTAGCCGAATTGATGCAATAACGCAGCCCGTCCGGTCCGGGCCCATCGGGGAAGACATGGCCCAGATGCCCTTCGCAGCGGGCGCAGCGCACTTCGGTGCGGACCATGCCGTGCGATGCGTCGCGCAATTCTTCCACCGCGTCATCTTCCATCGGGGCAGTGAAGCTGGGCCAGCCCGATCCGCTGTCATATTTCGTCTCGCTGGCGAACAGCGGCAAGCCGCAGCCGGCGCAGCGATAAAGCCCGGCGGCCTTGTTCTTCTCATATTTGCCGGTGAAGGCCCGCTCCGTCCCGGCATGGCGCAGGATGGAATAAGCCTCCGGGCTAAGGCGCGCGCGCCATTCCTCGTCAGTGAGGTCCATTTTATCGGGCATGGGGATTCTCCTTTGGCCCGAATATGGGGGCAGGAGGTCCTCCCCTGCAAGGGGAGGGGGACCATGCGCAGCATGGTGGAGGGGAACGGTGTGTTATTGCGACGTTTCGCCTGCCGGAGGTACCCCTCCACCAACCTGCGGTTGGTCCCCCTCCCCCGATGGGGGAGGATCGGTCAGGCGTTTACGTCGGCATAATGGCTCGGCGGCTGGATCACATCCATCCGTTCCGACAGCAGCGGGCGGAAGCTCGGGCGGCTTTTGAATACAGAATACCAGCCGCGCGTCTGTTCATGGCCGGACCAGTCGATCCCGCCCAGATAATCCGCCACGGAAATCTGCGCGGCGGCGGCTAGATCGGCCAGGCTCATCTGCGATCCCGCCAGCCAGGGGCGGTTGTCGATCAGCCAGTCCATGTAATCGAGATGGTCATTCGCCAGTTTCATGGCCGACCGCAGCAATTGCGAATCCGGCGGCGCGCGCAGGAACAGGCGCTTCTTCATCCGCTCGTTGAGGAAGGGCAGAGTGACATCCGCAAAGAAGTTCTCATCGAACAGGGCCACCAGCCGCCGGATTTCCGCGCGGTTCTGGGCCGTGCCGACAATCATCGGCGCCTTGTCCACCGTCTCTTCGAAATATTCGCAGATCGCCCGGCTATCCACCAGGGTGATGCCCTTTTCCCGATTGTGCAGCACGGGCGTGCGCCCGGCGGGGTTCAGCGCATAGAATTCGTCGCGCCCGTCCCACGGGTTCTCGCGCTCAAGCTCATAGGCGATGCCTTTTTCGCTGAGCAGCAGCCGGACCTTGCGGGAGAAGGGGCAAAGGGGAAATTGATAGAGCTGCCACATGGCTCCATCCATGCCGCAACTGCGAACGTGCGTCCACAGACAAGCCCCATATGGCTGGGGATTTGGCCATTCGGGCCATGGCATGTAGACTGCCCCGCGAAGGAGTCGAGCATGGCCCGCGCTGCGAACCATGACATCGAAATCACCAGCCGCGAACGCGTGGTCTTTCCCCACGATGGCCTGACCAAGGGCGATCTGGCCGATTATTATCGCCTGATCGCGCCTGCCATGCTGCCCTTCCTGGCGGGCCGCCCGGTCAGCCTGGTGCGCTGCCCGCAGGGGATTGCCCATTGCTTCTTCCAGAAACACCACGCCCGCGGCTTCGGCCCCCATGTGCTGAGCGTGGAGATCGAGGAGAAGGATGGCGATGTCGCCCCCTATCTGCGGATCGAAAGCGCGGCGGGCATTCTGGAATGCGTGCAGATGGGCGCGGTGGAGTTCCATCTGTGGGGCAGCCGCGCGCCCGATGTGGAACGGCCGGACCGGATGGTGTTCGATCTCGATCCGGCCAGCACCCCGCCCTTCGCCGATCTGG
>MKUB01000055.1:3405-4017 GCA_001898545.1 Sphingomonadales bacterium 63-6
CGGCTCCCATAAGCTGGGAGGAACTGGCGGGGATGGAGGAACTGAAGCGCTATACGCTGGCCGATGCCGCCGAATTGCTGAAGCGGGCGAAGGCGCTGAAAGGCTGGGGCGAGGTGGAGCAGGGGCTGCCGGGATAGGCGCGCGGGGTTTGGCGCTCGCAGAGGCGGGGAGAGTGTTGCGCTTATCCATATCTCGTCATCCCCGCGCAGGCGGGGACCCAGTTCCGACGGTTGCTACTGGGTTCCCGCTTTCGCGGGAATGACGAGATTGAAGTTAGCGCAACACCCTCAGCGCCCTTCGCCTCTTTGCGCGAACCTAATTAAACTCACGCGGAGGCGCGGAGGGAACGGACCCAGCCGCAGCCTCTCCGCGCCCCCGCGTCTCCGCGTGAAACCGTCTGCATCTTCACCCTGCATGAAATGGCCAGCGATCCCGGCATCCGCCGGGATGACGCCTGAACCAGACACACCCAATCCTCCGCTGGCGAATGCGGACTAACGCCGGGGCTGGAACAACCGAGGACGGACGGGGCCGGGCCGGTAGTGTCAGGCGCCCGCTCTGGCGAGCGGAGCGATTGCGCGTTGTTGATATGCGAACGGCAGGCGAAGTATC
>MKUB01000056.1 GCA_001898545.1 Sphingomonadales bacterium 63-6
TCCGATACCGCTGGTGCCGCCATGGACCAGCAGCGTCTCGCCCTGCGATGCCCAGCCGCGCTCGAACACATTGTGCCATACGGTAAAGAGCGTTTCAGGCAGCGCGGCTGCCTGTTCCAGCGGCAGGCCCGCAGGCACAGGCAGGCAGTGGCCCTGATGCGCGAGGCAATATTCGGCATAGCCTCCGCCCGGCACCAGCGCGCAGACCTTGCGCCCCAGCATTTCCGGTTCGACGCCATCGCCCACTGCCACGATGGTGCCCGCCAGTTCCAGCCCCGGAAGCGGAGAAGCGCCCGGCGGTGGTGGATAATGGCCCTGCCGCTGGATCACGTCAGGCCGGTTGACCCCGGCATAGGCTGTACGGATCAGCACCTGATCCGGGCCAGGCACCGGCACCGGCACAGTTTCCGGCCGCAGCACTTCCGGCCCGCCGGGTGCATCGAAACCCATCGCAATCATCGTATCAGGGAGAGCTGTTGCCATCGTTCCATCCCGGCTCGTGGCCCCCTGGCCACACTCCACATGCCAATCGAGCACCCCATTGACAGAAAGCGCGCACAATTGCGATGCTGCCCTGCAATGGATGAAGACGATCTCCCCAGGCGGCGCGGAGATGCAGCCAGCCAGCTCTCCCGGGAGAGCCTGGATAGCTATTCGCTTGATGAACTGGCGGATCGTATCGCCCTGCTCGAAGCGGAAATCGCGCGTGTGAAATCTCATCGCGACAAGGCAGGCGCCCACAGATTGGCGGCCGAATCGCTTTTCAAGCCCAAGGCGACAACCTGATGCGGCTCGCCCCTCCCAATCCGGTGAGGGCATCCCATATAGGATTCAGGTTCCTTGCCCGCCCTCCTTTTGCTCGCAGCCATACATCTGCGGTCAACCTCGTTCCCCCCACCCTTCCCATAATGGAAGGGATTCTCCTGCAACCGAAAGAACGCTGAATGCCCAGTTTCGCCCAGAGCCTCGAAAAGACGCTGCACAACGCGCTCCAGAATGCGAGCGACCGCGCGCATGAATATGCGACGCTGGAGCATTTGCTGCTGGCGCTGGTGGAAGATCCGGACGCCGCCGAAGTGATGACCGCCTGCGGTGTAGACCTGGGCGAGCTGACCGAAGTGGTGAAGCAATATCTCGACCAGGAATATCAGTCGCTGAAGACCGAGGACGAGGCTGATCCCCAGCCCACAGCCGGTTTCCAGAGAGTGATCCAGCGCGCGATCCTGCATGTTCAGTCTTCCGGCAAGGACACTGTTACCGGTGCCAATGTGCTGGTGGCGCTGTTTTCCGAGCGTGACAGCTACGCCGTCTATTTTCTGCAGCAGCAGGATATGAGCCGTCTCGACGCGGTGAGCTATATCAGCCACGGCATCGGCAAGGGCGGCCGCCAGATGGAAAGCCGAACCCCGACCGGCGCGGAAGAACCGCCGCAGCAGGCCGAGGAAAAGGGCGACAAGTCCAAGAAGGATTCCGCGCTCGACCAGTTCACGGTGAACCTCAACCAGAAGGCGCTGGACGGCAAGGTCGATCCGCTGATCGGCCGCGGCCCGGAAGTGGACCGCACAATCCAGATCCTGTGCCGCCGGTCCAAGAACAACCCGCTTTATGTGGGCGATCCCGGCGTGGGTAAGACGGCGATTGCCGAAGGCCTTGCGCGCAAGATCGTGGAAGGCGACGTGCCGGAAGTGCTGGAAAAGGCAGTGATCTACTCGCTCGACATGGGCGCGCTGCTGGCCGGCACCCGTTATCGCGGCGATTTCGAGGAACGGCTGAAGCAGGTCGTCTCCGAACTCGAAAAAATGCCCCATGCGGTGCTGTTCATTGACGAGATTCACACTGTAATCGGTGCCGGTGCGACCAGCGGCGGGGCGATGGATGCTTCCAACCTGCTCAAGCCGGCGCTTTCGGGCGGCACGATCCGTTGCATCGGTTCGACCACTTACAAGGAATTCCGCAATCACTTCGAGAAGGACCGCGCCCTGCTGCGCCGGTTCCAGAAGATCGATGTGAATGAACCGACCGTGGAGGATACGATCAAGATCCTGCGCGGCCTGCGCACTGCCTTTGAGGAACATCACAAGGTCAAGTACACACCTGATGCGATCAAGACGGCGGTGGAGCTTTCCGCCCGCTACATCAATGACCGCAAGCTGCCCGACAAGGCTATCGACGTGATCGACGAAGTGGGCGCGATGCAGATGCTGGTGCCGCCTTCCAAGCGGAAGAAGAAGATCACCTCGCGCGAGATCGAGGCGGTGATCGCCACCATGGCGCGCATCCCGCCCAAGACGGTGAGCACTGACGACAAGAAGGCGCTGGAATCGCTCGAGAAAGATCTCAAGCGCGTGGTCTTCGGGCAGGACAAGGCCATTGAGGTGCTGTCCACTGCCATGAAGCTCAGCCGCGCGGGCCTGCGCGATCCGGACAAGCCGATTGGTAGCTTCCTCTTCTCCGGCCCCACCGGCGTCGGCAAGACGGAAGTGGCCAAGCAGCTGGCCAGCATCATGGGCATCCCGATGCAGCGCTTCGACATGTCCGAATATATGGAACGCCATTCGGTCAGCCGGCTGATCGGTGCACCTCCGGGCTATGTCGGCTACGATCAGGGCGGGCTTCTGACCGACGCCGTGGATCAGCAGCCGCACAGCGTGCTGCTGCTCGATGAAATCGAGAAGGCCCACCCGGACCTGTTCAACATCCTGCTGCAGGTGATGGATAATGGCCGCCTGACCGATCATCACGGCAAGACGGTGGATTTCCGCAATGTCGTGCTGATCATGACGACCAATGCGGGCGCTTCCGACATGGCGCGTCAGGGTATCGGCTTTGGTGACGTATCCAAGGAGGATGCGGGCGACGAGGCTGTGAAGAAGATGTTCAGCCCCGAATTCCGCAATCGCCTGGATGCGATCGTGCCCTTTGCCTATCTCGGCCAGGAAACGGTCAGCCGGGTGGTCGACAAGTTCATCCTCCAGTTGGAGCTGCAGCTGGCCGAGCAGAACGTCCACATCCAGTTCGATTCGGATGCCCGCCAGTGGCTGGGCAAGCGTGGCTATGACAAGCTCTATGGCGCCCGCCCGATGGCTCGCCTCATTCAGGACAAGGTGAAGCAGCCGCTGGCTGAAGAACTTCTGTTCGGCAAGCTCGCCCATGGCGGCGAGGTGCATGTGAGCGTGAAGGACGAAAGGCTAAATTTTGAGCTGACGCCCGCACCGCCCAAGGAGGAAAAGCGCAAGCGCCCCTCTGCCAAGAAGGCCGCGCCCAAGAAGAAACCTGCACCGCAGGCCGAAGCTGACGAAAGCACCGGCGAGGACTGATCCTTTCCCTTGCTTGCGTGTTGAAATTTGAGGCGAGTCAAAGCGCTCGCCTCATTTTCCTTTCATGGTCAGGCTGGATAAGTCTGACCGAGAAGGAAAACCCATGGCCACCGCACCCGAAGAACCCCGCGCAACCGCCTATGAGCGGCTGGGTGGAATGGATGCGATCAGCCGGATTGTGGAGCGCTTCTACGATCTGATGGAAGGCGATTCGGCCTATGCCGAATTGCGCGCGATGCACGCGGGGGACCTCGCCCCGATGCGCCGGTCCCTGACAGGTTTTCTTACCGGGTGGAGCGGCGGGCCGCGCGACTGGTTCGATGCAAATCCGGGCAAATGCATGGTCAGCATGCATTCTGCCTTCCCCATCGCCGCCGATACTGCAGCGCAATGGGCCGAGGCCATGCAACGCGCCATCGCCGATGCGGAATTGCCGGATGCCGAAGTGGCAGAGCTGCTATCCGAAAGGCTGAACATGATCGCCCGCGCCATGGGGCGCATAGGAGAAAAGGCTGAGGCCTGACCTAACTCAGCTGCACCAGCTTTTCGCGAGAAGTTGCGCCGCGCAACAAACTTACACGGCTGCGAGCGATGCCCAGCGCACTGGCGATCAACGCCAGAACCGCATCGGTCGCTTCGCCGTCCTTGGGCTTGGCGCGCGTCTTCACCACCAGCTTGCCATCGGCGATTTCCAGCATTTCCACCCGCGCGCCCGGCGTAACCTTCACGGCCAGCCGGCCATCGGAATCGGCCAGAGCGAGAATCGCCTCGGCAGGCGGGGCTTCTGCCTTAGGCCGCGCCATCTTTCAGCGCAGCTGTATGATGACGGGCATTTTCGACATAATGGGCAACGCCTGCGCGCATTTCGGCAATCGCCACATCGGGCAGATCGCGCGCATGGGCAGCAGGACGGCCGGTCCAGAGCTGGCCTGATGGCATGGACTTGCCTGGTGTGAGCATTGCGCCCGCCGCCAGCATCGCGTCCGATCCAATGCGGCACCCATCCATCACGATTGCGCCAAGGCCCACAAAGGCGCGATCTTCCAATATGCAGCCATGGATCATCGCGAGGTGGCCAATCAGCACATCCTCACCGATCAGGGTAGGGAAACCTTCCGGGCGGCGCGGGCTGGGGCTTTCGCAATGGATCACCGTGCCATCCTGCACATTGCTGCGCGCGCCGATGACGACGCGGTTCACATCCGCGCGGATCACGCAATTATACCAGATGCTGGCATCCGGCCCGATCTCGACATCGCCGATGATCCGGCACCCCGGCGCGACGAAGGCCGTATCGTGAATCCGCGGAGTTTTCCCGTGAAGCGGCAGAAGAGTGACGTCATGGCGCGTCATTGCACGGCCTCCCATTCGGCGCGGGTGATTGAATAGACGATCGTGTCGCGAAAGGGAGCCTGCGGCCGCCGGTCGATGAAATCGAGATCTTCGCGGCGCCGCATACCCAGCCGCTTCATCAGGCCCCAACTCGGCGCGTTTTCCTGCACCGTCAGCGCGACTATTTCCTGTGCACCGAATATTTCGAAGCCAGCAGCCAACGATGCCTGAGCCGCTTCTTTCGCATAACCCTGCCCCCACGCATCCTCGCGCAGACGCCAGCCGATCTCCACTTCACCCAAGGAGGGACTGTCCGGAGCATCGGTGCGCTTGAGGCCACAGAAGCCCAGAACCTCGCCATCTTCTTTCCGCTCGACGAGCCAGAAACAATGGCTGTTGCGTTCCCGGCAATTCTCCACCCGGCTGCGCTGGGCCGCCACTGCTTCCGCGTTCATCACGCCGCCCAGCCAGCGCATGACTTCAGGCGTGTTTGTGTGACGAAAGAAAGCCTGCCAATCCTCATCGCCGCTCCAGTCGCGCAAAACCAGCCGCGCCGTCTCCAGCCGGAAATCAGCCATTGAGCAGACGCGCAGCGAGCGGCGCATGATAGGTCAGCACACCCGAACATCCGGCGCGCTTGAAGGCCAGCAATGTCTCCAGCACGAGGTCCTCGCGCTTGCCCGCACCGGCAGCCGATGCTGCCTCGATCATCGCATATTCGCCGCTCACCTGATATGCGAAGACCGGAACCTCGAAGCGGTCCTTCACCATCCGCACGATGTCCAGATAAGGCAGACCGGGCTTTACCATCACGCTATCGGCACCCTCGGCGATATCCATAGCCACTTCGCGCAGAGCCTCTTCCGAATTGGCAGGGTCCATCTGATAGCTCTTCTTATTGCCCTTCAACAGGCCGCCAGACCCAACTGCATCGCGGAAGGGGCCATAGAAGGCGCTGGCATATTTGGCCGCATAGGACATGATCTGGACATTCGCGTGGTTCGCTTCCTCCAGCGCGGCGCGAATGGAGCCGATCCGACCATCCATCATGTCGGAAGGGGCAACGATGTCCGCCCCGGCCTCCGCCTGATTGAGGGCCTGGCCTACCAGCACTTCCACCGTCGTATCGTTGAGGACATAGCCTTGATCGTCGATCAGCCCGTCCTGTCCGTGAGTGGTGTAGGGATCGAGCGCCACATCGGTGAGAATTCCGATATCCTCGCCGCAAGCATCGCGAATCGTGCAAATCGCCCGGCACATGAGATTATCGGGATTCAGTGCCTCAGCACCATTCTCGCTGCGCCTTTCCGGCTGGGTATTGGGAAAGAGGGCGAGGCAGGGAATGCCCAGCGCCACGGCTTCCTTCGCCCGCTCGGCGATCCCGTCCATCGACCAGCGCGATACGCCGGGCAGCGAAGCGATCGGTTCTTCCACGCCCTGCCCTTCTGTAACGAAAAGCGGCCAGATCAGATCGGCCGGTGTCAGGATGGTTTCGCGGTGGAGCGCGCGGCTCCATGCACTGGCGCGCGTACGGCGCAGGCGGGTGGCGGGAAAGGAAGCGCTCGTCATGGCGCGCCTAGTGCCGGAAATCGCGCCGGATCGCAATTATCGCGACGTCAGCGCAGCAGGCGCGGACGATCCACTCGTTCGATTTCGCGCCGTGGTGCGTCGGCCTGGGTCTCAGGCGGCGCCAGGCTGGCGAGCGCCGCGCCGGGCTGCACCTGAAGCAAACTGCCCAGCTGTGCCTTGAAATTAGCCAGATCCTTACCGGACAGCGTTGCGCGGGTGACGAATTGCACGCTGGCTGGATTCACCACCTTGCCGCCACGATACATCTCGTAATGAAGATGCGGGCCAGTGGAGAGGCCAGTGGAGCCGACATAGCCGATCACCTGCCCGCGGCGCACGCGCTGGCCCGCGCTCACCGCAATGCGGCTCATATGGGCATAGCCCGTCCCCAACCCGCCACCGTGATTGAGCTTCACGAAATTGCCGTGTCCCCCATGACGTCCGGCAAAGGCCACGGTGCCATCGCTCACCGCATAGATGGGGGTGCCGTAACTCGCCTTGAAGTCCATGCCCGCATGCATGCGGCTGTATCCCAGGATCGGATGGCGGCGCATTCCGAAACCGGAAGTCACTCTGCCCGGAACCGGCGCCAGCAGGCCGCTGCGCTGCTCACCCACGCCAGACGCCTCGAAGAATTGGCCATCCTTGCCCCAGCGCATCAGCTGGGTCTTGGGCTTTCCGTTGCGGATCACCCCGGCATACAGCAACTGCCCGGTTTCCACTTCCCCTGTCGCCGCCCGCTTGTAGGAAACGACCATGTCGAACTCGTCATTCGGGTTCAATGCGCTGTCGAGGTCATACTGGCTGGCCAGGGTGCGCAGATAATCCTGCACGGCCCGGGCAGGCGCACCCGCTCCGCGCGCGGAGCGATAGAGGCTGGACCCCACCTTGCCCCGGATGCGCAGCGGCGTGGAATCGACCCGGATCGGACGAGGATCGAGCGCCAGCGCGCCAGCGCGCCGCTCCAGCGCAAGTTCGAGATCGAAGCGCGCCCGGAAAGAGAGCGAATCCAGCGGACGGGGCTGTGTCGGCGAAACACGGCGACCCAGCACGAGATCGACCTTGGTTCCGGCGGCAATGTCGGAAAGGGGCATCTTTCCGGAAATAAGCGAAACCACTCTGTCCGCCTCCGACGAGCCGACACCGGCGCGCTGAAGCATCCGCGCGAAGCTATCCCCCTGCCCCAAGGTAGCGACCAGTTCGATCTGGGGTCGTTCTGGGGCTGACTGGAGCGGAATGACTGCAGAAGTGGCTGCCATATGACGGCCGCTATCCCCGCCCAGCGCCAGTGGCATGATCATCTGGCTGCGAAATTCATCACGCTGGGCATCGTTGATGCTCATCGGCGCTGCTGCTTCGACTGGAGCGAAATCCGGCCAGAAGAGCGCGGCGACGGCGGCAAGCGCGAACATGGTGCCCGCGCCGCGAAACCACCGGATGCTGCCGATGTCCTCAGCCAGATCAGGCGCGAAATCTATGCCCGAAAGATGCAGGGAAATGCGTTCACGCCATTGGCCATAACGCTCGGCAAAGGAATTGAAGCGCGCAATAACCAGCTTGCCGGGGTCTTCCAGGATCAGCGAATGAGTGAGCTGGGCAGCGGCACCTGCCGGCCCATTCACACTGCCGGTTTCGATACCGGCCTCCGCCTGGTCACGAGGTTTGAACAAACCCGTCTCCCCTACGGCCCCGTCGGCCATCCCTCCAATGGGACGGCGCGACCCGATCCCGGCCATCTGTCTGACGCAATTCCTTGGCAATTCAAAGTTAACAAGCCGTCAATATCGACAGACTGAGTCTCTCGAACGGCTGATCGTGCCTTTGCCCCGTGTCGCAAAGTATGGTTGCCTGCCGCCGCCCGGCCTGCCACAGTCGGATCATTGTGACCCGCCGTTCCGCCGATAGCCGCATCAAGGCCGTGCTCGGCCCGACCAACACCGGCAAAACCCATCTCGCGATCGAGAGGCTATGCGCCCATTCGAGCGGCGCGATCGGCTTTCCGCTGCGCCTGCTGGCGCGCGAAGTCTATGACAAAGTCCGTGCGATCAAGGGCGACCGTTCAGTGGCGCTGATTACGGGCGAGGAACGGATCGAACCGCCGGAAGCGCGCTGGTTCCTCTGCACTGCCGAAGCCATGCCCGCGGGCCGGCCTGACCGCTCCGCAAAAGGCCTGCTTGCCAAAAGTGATCTGGCCTTTGTCGCGCTGGACGAGGCCCAACTTTCCGCCGATCCCGAACGCGGGCACATCTTCACCGACCGGCTGCTCAACGCCCGTGGCCGCGAGGAAACCATGCTGCTGGGTTCCGCCACCCTCGCCCCGATGGTGAAGGCTCTGCTTCCCGAAGCGGAAATCATCGAACGTCCACGCTTTTCGGTTTTACGGCATTCGGGCAGCGCCAAACTATCACGCCTGCCCCCGCGCAGCGCCATCGTCGCATTCTCGGCAGAGCAGGTCTATACCGTGGCGGAAATGCTGCGGCGCTTCCGGGGCGGAGCGGCAGTGGTAATGGGCGCGCTCAGCCCGGAAACGCGCAACCGGCAGGTGGAACTCTTCCAGTCAGGCGAAGTGGACTACATCGTTGCGACCGATGCCATAGGTATGGGCCTCAATCTGGATGTCACGCATGTCGCCTTTGCCGGGCTCTCCAAATTCGACGGATCGCGGCAGAGGCGGCTCACGCCTGCCGAAATGGCGCAGATCGCCGGTCGCGCGGGACGTCATCATCAGGATGGCACTTTCGGTACGCTTTCCGGTGGTGGCCGGAACGGGCGCGGTGCGCCTCTGGAATTCACGGATGAGGAAGTTCACGCGATAGAGGAGCATCGTTTCGCGCCGCTGACCAAGCTGTTCTGGCGCGAAGCCGATCCACGTTTCGATAGCATCGGCACCTTGATCGCGAATCTGGAAGCAAAACCGGACCATCCCCAGCTTGCCCCGGCCCCGGAAGCAATCGACCTCAAGGTGCTCAAGCGGCTCGCGGACGAACATGGCATTGCCGAAACCCTCACCACTCCCGCAGTGGTCCGCCGTTTCTGGGATGCTTGCTCCCTCCCCGATTTTCGTCAGCAGGGCGCGGAAACGCACGCACGTTTCGTTCAGCGCTTGTGGCAGGAACTGAAGGGCGGCTATCTGGGCGCGGACTATGCGGCTGCAAAGATTTCCGAACTGGATAATCTTGCGGGCGACATCGACACGCTGCAAGGCCGCATCGCGGCAATCCGCAGTTGGGCATATATCGCGCAGCGGCCGGATTGGGTGCTCGCAAAAGAGGAAATGGCCGCCCGTGCGCGCGCAGTCGAAAGCCGACTTTCCGACGCGTTGCACCAGCGGCTGACCGAACGTTTTGTCAATCGCCGTACTGCTGTATTGATGAAGACCATGGGTAAGGATGCAGGCCTTTTGAAGGTAGAACTGAACGAAGACGGCGCCGTGCTGGTCGAAGGTGAAGCGATCGGCCATCTGGATGGCTTCCGCTTTGTGGTGGACGCACAAGCCGGCCATGCTGACCGGAAGCTGCTTCTTGCCGCAGCGGAAAAGCATTTGCCGCAGCTTCTGGCGCAAAGGGCGCAGACCATGGTGGCCAGCGAGCTGGGTGAATTGTCGCTGGAAGGCGGCAAGGTGCTTCGCGCCGGACAGGCCGTGGCCGTCCTTCAGCCTGGCAGGGACACTTCCCGTCCGCGTCTGGAACTCGCCAAGGAACTGACCGCGCTTGGCCCCGCTCAGGCAGAACGTCTCGCAGAGGCCCTCACTCACTGGCTTGAAGGGCAACTTACGCCCCTCGCTCCGCTGCGGACCCTGGAAGAAGCGACTCGCGATCCGGAGGCAGGGAGCGAATTGCGTGCCCTGCTGCTGCAGGTAGTTTCCGGAGCCGGCATGATTGCCCGCGAAAAGGCCGGCCTTGCGCATCTACCCAAGGAACGGCGCCATCTCCTTCGCAAGCTGGGTGTCACAATCGGCGCGCTGGACGTTTTTGCGCCTGCGTTGCTCAAACCCGCACCGCGCCGGCTGCTGCGCGCAATCGGAGTAGATAACCGGCCTGTGCAGGAAAATATGGCGGCCGTAATTGCCGGGGCCCGCCATCTACCTTCCGGCTATCGCCACGCGGGCCAGCAGGCAATCCGGCTCGATATGGCTGAAAAGCTGTTTCGCGCCGCCCATGAGGCACGCGGTGCGGCATCCGGCAAGCGGTTCTTCATCGATCTGGCTCTGCCAACCTCCATGGGTCTGACGGATGACAGCTATGCCCGGCTGATGCGCGATGCCGGTTTCCGCCCGGTCCGTCACCGGGAACTGCCCGAAGGCGCCTTTGGCCCGCCCGCCCCGCTTATGTGGGACTGGCGCGCCCCACGGACGGACCATCGCGGCGAGCTTCGCGAGGATGACCGACGCAGCGGCCGCAACGACAGTCGCACTCGTGGCCAACATCGGGGCGACCGCCCGGGGGCCAAGGGCAATCCACGCCGAAAGGAAGGCAGGGACGGATCAGGCGGAAGCGGCGGAAAACGTCCGGAACCACGGCCTGCCCCATCTCGTCCCGCAGAAGGCAACGCTTTTGCCGTTCTGGCGGATCTTCTGCGTTAAGGCCCGGCTGCTCAGGTGCGGATCGACCGGCTGCTCTGGTTCCTGCGCTTTGCGAAAAGTCGGGGGCTAGCGCAAAAATGGGTCGGGGAAGGACATATCCGGCGCAACGGCACCCGCGTCCTCAGACAGGATCAGGCCATTTCCAACGGGGATGTGCTGACTTTGCCCTTAAGAAGCCGTGTGGTGGTGATAGAAATCCTGTCTTTGCCAGAGCGCCGAGGTCCGCCAGAAGAAGCACGCACCTGCTATCGGGAACTTGACGCTTCCGGCACAATCGCCATAGCAGGCGGCAAAAGCGAATTGAGCGAAGGACAACCTGACCCATGACCTATGTCGTTACCGATGCCTGCATCCGCTGCAAGTACACGGACTGCGTTGAGGTCTGTCCTGTAGATTGCTTCTACGAAGGCGAGAACATGCTGGTGATCAATCCCAGCGAATGCATCGACTGCGGCGTTTGTGAGCCTGAATGCCCGGCTGAAGCAATTCTTCCCGACACGGAAGGCGGCCTTGAGAAGTGGCTGGAACTTAACGCCAAATTCTCCGCCGAATGGCCGAACATCACCGCCCGCAAGGATCCTCCTGCCGATGCGGATGAGCACAAGGGCGAGGAAGGGAAGTTCGACAAGTTCTTCTCCCCGGAACCCGGCGAGGGCGATTGACCCATTTCGGGACAAATGGCTGATTGCGGAGATTGTTGAGCCAACAATTCTGAATTATTCTGCTGTTTACTTCAGTACGATTCTGGGGGCGGCAGTCTGAACACTTTTGTCCTTATCCTGACCTATTGCGCTGTCGCGGCATTGGCCGCGTCAGTGGGTATTGTCATTGGTGGCATGCTGGCTTCTGCCAAGGTAGAAGATTTATACGCGCGCCTCGATCAGGCCAATTTCGCCAATCGCGTCAATGCGCAGTTACTGCGCGAGCTTTCAGAAGCGATGCGCCTGATCGTCAGCGAAATCGCCGCCGATCAGGCAAGCCGTGCCAGCGAAGAGAAATATATCCGGGCCCAGGCACTTTTGGTGAAGGTCAAGGCCGCGATGGAGGCGTAGGCCTCAGGCCTCTAAGCGACGGAAGTTGTTTAACTCTTTGGCTATGCCGCCCCGTTCTGAAAGTTTTGGCCAACTAATTTTCGGGTGAGATTTCTCCAATTCAGGCCTGCCTTTGCGGCAGGGCTGGAATTTTTGTTGCGAAACTGCTACATAAAGCGTCGATGGTCGCAATTATCCACAACCGGCCACAGGAATCACGAAAGGCAGGCCCGGCAGCGCAACAGGGTTGATCGACATTTTGGGGTCGCGGCTTCGGCTTGCGGCCCTTGCTACGTCTTTTGACCTCTGTAACGCGCAAATGGTCCCGCACTGAGAAAGGACGATTCATGGTAGCCAAGGCTCCCGCCTTTTCCGTCGGCGATTATGTTGTCTATCCCAAGCACGGCGTTGGCCGTGTGATCGAGCTGCAGAACGAAGAAATCGCCGGCATGCAGCTCGAACTTTATGTGCTCCGCTTCGAGAAGGAACGCATGACGCTGCGCGTTCCGGTCAACAAGGTCGAAGCAATTGGTATGCGCAAGCTTTCCAGCGACAAGACGCTGCGCGAAGCGCTCGACACACTCAAGGGCAAGCCCAAGGTAAAGCGTACCATGTGGTCGCGCCGTGCCCAGGAATATGAAGCGAAGATCAATTCAGGCGATCTCGTTTCGATCGCCGAAGTGACTCGCGACCTGTTCCGCGCCGATGACCAGCCGGAACAGAGCTATTCCGAGCGTCAGATTTTCGAAGCAGCCTCCAGCCGTCTCGCACGGGAACTGGCAGCGATGGAAAAGACCGACGAACCGGCCGCTCTTCAAAAGATCCTCGCGATCCTCAACGAGCATGCGCCGAAATATTACGAAACCGCTGAAACCGCCTGAGCGGGTCATTCGGACCGAATTGAAGGGCCGCCTTTATCGGGCGGCCCTTTTTCGTTTCCGCCTGTCGTTCCCGATACCGCTGGTTCATTCCTTCGCAACTTCCGTCCCGGATAGTCCGACGCGAAGGAGCACGAAATGGGCCTTATCCGCTATGCATCGCTGCCGCTTCTGGCTGTCGCCCTCTCGGGCTGCCTTGCGAAAGCCGCGCTCGATGTAGCTACTGCGCCCGTGAAAGTCGCCGGAAAGGCGGTGGATGCAGCCACGACAAGCCAGTCGGAAGCTGACGAAAAGCGTGGCCGGGAAATGCGCAAACGGGAAGAGCGCCTCGGCAAGCTGGAACGCGAATGGCAAAAGGCTGACACCGCTTGTGCCAAGGATAACAGAGCGGCTTGCGAGCGGCGCGATGCAATCGGCGAGGAAATCGACGCGCTCCAATCGTCCAATACCGGACGAAGGCCGCACTAGGGCGCTTCTGACCAATGTTCAGGCAGCGGCTCGCACAAGCCTGTCCCTTATCGCCGCTCCAATCCCGCCGATCGGAATCGGCGCAATGGCAATGCGTGGTTGCGAAGCGGATGACCCGAGGTGAAGACAGGCATATAGGCGCGCCGCAGCCTCTGCGAGATCGCCCGAAGCGGAAAGCGTGCAATCGCCTGCAACGTCCCCGAAACCGATCAGGAACTCGTCCGGTCCCGCTTGCATCGCGTCGAGGCGGACCGGCTTGCCGGGGGCGTAATGCTGCGCGAGTTGCCCCGGGGCCTCGATTTTTGCCGATGTGACGTCATGAGCTGGCCCAAGAAGGCCTGAAATCTGGCTTTCCTCAACCGGACCGGGCCGGAGGAGCTGCCAAGTGCCATCAGCACGTAGCGCGACGATCGTCGATTCCAGCCCTCTTTCACACGGGCCCCCATCCAGCACCGCATCGATCTTCCCGCCCAGAGATGCCACCACATGGCCAGCCTCAGTCGGGCTGACGCCTCCGCTGCGATTGGCTGACGGCGCGGCGAGAGGCAGGCCGGTTTCTATCGACAACGCGCGCATTGCGGGATGTGCGGGCATGCGCAGGGCAATCGTGGGCAAGCCCGCAGTCACTGCCGGGGCAATGGCCGCCCCCTCTCGCAAAGGCAGGACCAGTGTCAACGGCCCCGGCCAGAACCGCGCTGCCAGTTCACGCGCCCGGCTGTCGAAAACAGCCAGATTTTCCGCCATTTCCAGCTGTGCGACATGCACAATCAGTGGGTTGAAATCGGGCCGCCCCTTGGCGCGATAAATCGCAGCCACCGCCGCATCGGAATCCGCACGAGCAGCGAGGCCATAGACCGTTTCGGTAGGCACCGCGACCAGCCGCCCCTCGCGCAGCAGCGTTGCGGCGCGGGCGATGCCTGGTGCCTCTGCAGTCAGCAGTTCCGTTCCGCTATTTTGCATTGCTGCGCTGTGCTCCTTGAAGGTTCCTCCATCACCGAATCCCCCGACAGGTCAAGCCAAGCGCAGAGAATCTGGCGAGAGAGAGGCAGTTTCCCTTCCTTTCGTCGCCCTTCCGTAGCGTCCTTGCTGCCCCTGGCGCGGGGGTTTAGGTGATGGGTAGAACGCGCGCTCAAAGTGCCTCAACAAGCGTATAAGGGAGTCAACGATGCCTTATGCCCCCGCTATCGACGACCAACTTCTGGCGATCTCGGTAAATTCCGGAATTGCCGAACTGGCGGCCCATCCGCGCTTCGCCGCTGCCGAGCCGGACATGGTGCAAGCCATCGCGGAAGGGATCGGCGCCCTTGCCGCGGGCGAGTGGGCGCCGCTCAATCGGATTGGCGATGTGGAGGGGGCGCAGCTTGAGAATGGCACTGTCACCCTGCCTGCCGGGTTTGCCGAGGCCTATGCCGCTTATGTCGAACAGGGCTGGAACGCGATTTCAGGCCCGGTCGAATATGGCGGGCAGGGCCTGCCCTATACGCTGGCCATCAATGTGATGGAAAATCTCGGCACGGCCAATCTCGCATTCTCCCTGCTGCCGATGCTTACAGTCGGAGCCATCGAGGCGTTGGAGAAGCATGGCAGCGAAGCCCAACGGGCGCTGTATCTGCCCAAGCTGGTGAGCGGCGAATGGCCCGGCACGATGAATCTGACCGAGCCGCAGGCGGGCAGCGATGTCGGCGCCCTGCGCAGCACCGCTACCCCGATTGAAGACGGTCCGCACACAGGCAAATATCGGATCGCCGGGCAGAAGATCTTCATCACCTGGGGCGATCATGAGCTGGCCGGGAACATCATCCACTTGGTCCTAGCCCGCCTGCCCGGCGCGCCGGAAGGCAGTCGGGGAATTTCATTGTTCCTGGTGCCTAAATTCCTGGTCAATGAAGACGGCACCCCCGGTGAGCGCAACGATGTGCGGGTTGTCAGCCTGGAGCACAAGCTGGGCATCCATGCCTCCCCCACCTGCGTGATGTCCTATGGCGACAAGGGCGAATGCATCGGCGAACTTGTCGGGCGGGAGAATGAAGGACTGAAGGCCATGTTCACGATGATGAACTCGGCCCGCATCAATGTCGGCAACCAGGGCGTCCAGATTGCGGAACGGGCGACACAGCAAGCCATGGCCTACGCCCGGGAGCGCGTGCAGTCTCCCCGTGCGGGCGGCGCCAGCCGCGCGCCTGTGCCGATTATCGAACATCCCGATGTGCGCCGCATGCTGCTGCGCATGAAAGCCCTGACCGAAGGCGCCCGCGCCCTGCTCTATTACACTTCCGGCATGGTCGATCGCGGAGCGCTTGGCAATGCCGCCGCGCAGGCCCGTGCCGATCTCCTGGTGCCTCTGATCAAGGCATGGGGTACGGATATCGGCATGGAAGTAGCCAGCCTGGGCATCCAGGTACATGGCGGGATGGGCTATATCGAGGAAACCGGCGTCGCCCAATATCTGCGCGATGCGCGAATTCCGCCCATCTATGAAGGCACCAACGGCATTCAGGCGGCTGACCTCGTCACTCGCAAGCTCTCCTTGGAGAATGGCGGCGTGCTGGTCGCGCTGCTGCGGGAGATCGCCAGCGATGGGAAGGACGAGCCCTACCTCGCGGCTCTGGCACGGGAATGCGCCGCTATTGGCGAATGGATGCTGCATGACGCCACACTGGATGACCGCCTCGCCGGCAGCGTGCCCTTCTGCACGATGTGCGCTGTCGCCACCGCAGGCTGGCAATTGCTGCGCCAGCTACAGGCCGTTGAAAGGGGTGAAGCACCTGCCCTCGCCGCGACAAAACCTGTCACGGTGCGCTTCTTCCTCGACTGCCTTGTGCCAGAGGCGCTCGGGCTTGCCGCCTCGGCACGGGCGGGCGCGGAATTGCTCTATACTCTTGACGCAGAGCGACTGGCAGGCTGAAGCCCAAGCCCATGACTGATCAGGGAGATCCACTCGCACGGATCGCCGCCGCCCTTGAGCGGATGGCTCCGCCCCCTCGCCCCGAGACTGACTGGCTGGCCTTCCCGGCCTATGTCTGGACCGGCAGCTTCGCTCGCCCGGTAGAACGGCTTGAAGCGCCCCGGCTCGATATGCTGCGCGGAATCGACGCCCAGAAGGAACGGGTGGCGGAAAACGTGCTGCGTCTCGCGCAAGGCCACGCCGCGCATGACATGCTGTTGTGGGGCGCGCGGGGCATGGGCAAATCCGCCCTGATGCGCGCATCCATCCTCGCCGCACAGAAGGCCCATCCAGGGCAGATCGCTCTGGTTCAGGCAGGCACCGATGCGCTGGAAGGCATTTCCAGCCTCTTTACCGAGCTGGGCCGAGTTGAGCGCAACTTCCTCGTCTATATTGACGATCTCGGCTTTGCGGAGGGCGACTCAGTCGGCCCACGCCATTTGCGCAGCTGGCTGGAAGGCGGGGTGGAGGCACGGCCCGGTAATGTCCGCCTGGCAGTTACCTCCAACCGGCGGGCTATCGTGCCGCGCCATTCGGCCGAGCAGGACGATCCGCTGAACCCGCGCGACGCCGTGGACGATAATCTGGCGCTGGCGGACCGTTTCGGCCTTTCGCTGGGCTTCCACAGCTGTTCCCAGGATGATTATCTGGCGATCATCGCGGCCTACTGTGACGAATTCGGGCTGGCATTCGTGGAAGGTAACGCGCTGGAATGGTCCAGACGGCGCGGTGCCCGTTCGGGCCGCACCGCCTGGCAATATGTGAACGAACTGGCAGGGCGCGCAGGCCGCCTGATTTAGGCATGTCCGGCCCGCGTTCGAGCCATTTTGTCATCCCGGCGCAAGCCGGGATGACGGATTTCCAATTCCCCCGCCCTAGTTCGGCACTCCGTTTTCCTCGAAGGCCGCTGCCGGATCGCCCAGCAATTCCTTGATCGGCGGCATTCGCTTGCCCTTGTTACGCTGCGGTGCGGGATTTGCCGGGGCGCCGGGCTTCACCACGCGCCACACGATGTTGCCCGTATCGTCGCTCACCAGCAGAGCCCCGGTCTTGTCCCAGGCTACCCAGGTCGGGCGGCCCTTGGTTGTGCCATCCTTGTTGAGGAAGCCGGTCAACACGGGCAGGGGCTTGCCGGTGGGATTGCCGCGCGCATCGAACTGCACGAACACCACGTCATAGCCTGCAGGCGGCTTGCGGTTCCACGACCCATGCCGGGCCACAAAGGCGCCCTGGCCGAATTCCGGCCCCATGCGGTTACCGGCCCCCGTAAAGACAAAACCTAGCGCGGCCACATGGGGGCCCATGGCGAATTCGGGGCGGCGAACATAGCCGGTCAGGCCGGAAGGCATCGGTGCCTCCACCCTGTCGTCAATCACATTGCCCCAATAATACCAGGGCCAGCCATATTGGGCGCCCACGGGAACATTGGTGAAATAGTCGGGCACCAGATCGGAACCGAGCATGTCGCGCTCGTTCACGGTGGTCCACAATTCGCCAGTCCATGGGTTCCAGCCAAGGCCATTGGGGTTACGCAGGCCCGCCGCGAAGGGGCGCGGACGGCCCGTGGTGAGATCCAGTTCCTGGATCATCGCCCTGCCCTGCTCCGCCTCGATCCCGCCTTCCGCAATATTGGAGGCTGAACCGATCGCCACATACAGCTTGGTGCCATCGGCATTCAGCACAAGATTGCGCATCCAGTGATTGCCTGCGGCAGGCAGGTCCATCAGCTTCTTGGGTGCGCCCGTGATCGCCTTTGAACCGAGGGCATAGTCGAACTCGACCACTTCATCGTGATTGGCGACATAGAGCTTGCCGTTGCTCCAGGCCATGCCCGATGGCGAATCGAGATCGCTGCGCAACACCGTCTTGCCTTCGGCCACGCCATCCCCATCCGCATCCTGCAGCAGCACGATCTTGTTGGGTGAAGGAACG
>MKUB01000057.1:0-11802 GCA_001898545.1 Sphingomonadales bacterium 63-6
TCCTCAGCCCAGCGTGACGGTGGCGGTTCCAGCATAGCCTTTCTCGGGACTGCCGGAGAGGTGAATGGTCTGCTCCATCAACTCCTCCTCCGGGCCGGAAAATGCGAAATCGCGTGTGGCGGGCCAGCGGCGCAGATTGGCCAGGCTGGCGCCATATTCGCGGCTTGTCTCATAAACCCGCGCGCATTCTTCTTCCGTGAAGGCGAGTTGGGAAACAAGCAGGCTTGCATGGTCGGAAGTGGCGCTCTCTAGGCTGTCGAAGGCCTCGATATGGACATGCGGCGCGCGCCCGCCATAGCAGCCGGGGATGATGGTGGTGAAACGCACTATGCCCTCCGCATCACTGGCCTGCATGCCGCGCAGCCAGTTCACATCCCGCCGGTTATAGAGCGAGTAATCGCCCGCCGCATCGCATTGCCACAGATAGAGCGCGCGGCCCGCCAGCGGGGCGCAGCCTTGTGCGCTGACCAGCCGGATCGCGCAATCGAGCCGCACGCCGGGCGCTTCCCCCTCCATGCCTGCAAAGCTGCCGCGAATGTCCTCCCGCACCAGCCCTTGCTGGCCGAAGACGGACAGGGTCTGCCCGCCCGTATTGGTGCCATCGGCAGGGAAGGGGCCGCGAATTTCGGTGGGAGTGAGCAGGCACGTCTCGCCACCGGCAGTGCGCGCCGCCACCGTTACCTGGCAGGCTGCCGCCAATCCGCCCAGCCCCAGCGCCGCCAGCCCCATTGCCTGACGGCGGGAGGAGAGGGCGGCAAGGTCCGTGGCGAGACGGGATGTCATGGCTCAGCTTGCATTGCCCATGGCTTCCGCGATCAGGGCCTTGGCTTCCTCGCCCTCCCAATCGAATGCGCCAGTTACGCGGGCCACTTCCTTGCCGCTGGGATCGTAGAGGAAAGTCGTCGGCAGGTCGGACGCGCCGGAATTGAAGCTCAGGTCGCTCTTTGTATCCAGCCACGGTTCCAGATGGGCGAATTTCCCTTCCTTGAAGAAAGGCGTGACCACTTCGGCGCCCTTCATATCCTGGCTGACGGTCACGACCCGCAGCTTGCCCGCATGTTCGGCGGCGATGGCATCCAGCACCGGCATTTCCGCCTTGCAGGGCGCGCACCATGTTGCCCAGAGGTTGAGCAGCACCGGCTGGCCTTTCAGGCTGGCGAGGTTCAGTTTCTTGCCCGAAGGATCGGTCGCGGTGAAATCTGGCAGGCTTTCCCCCGCAAATTTGCGGCTGACAGGCCCTTCCTTGGCGCTTTGAGTGGCCGCTACGTCGCCCTGTGGTTGCGCGGCGGTGTCGCTTTCCCTATCGCACCCCGCCAGTGAGGCGGCAAAGCCGAGTACGAGCGCGAGCGTGACGGACAACGAACGGGACATGAAGAAAAGCTCCAATCAGATGTGGGGCGGGCGTTTTGCGGAAGGCCCGTCGGCAATCATGCGCGAAATTAACGCCTCGATCCCTTTCGACAAGGCATTGTGGCGGCAGGACATCGCGGCAAGCAAGGCCCATGTCGCCATGCTGGGCGCGGAGGGCATCGTTTCAGCGGAAGATGTACGCGCGATCAGCGAAGGGCTGGACCGGGTCGCGAGCGAATATGAGGCCAATGGCGTACCCGAGGATTGGGATCTCGAAGATATCCACATGACCACGGAAAGCCGCCTTGCCCAATTGATCGGCCCGGCGGCGGGGCGCCTGCACACCGCGCGCAGCCGTAACGATCAGGTGGCAACCGATTTCCGCCTGTGGGTGCGCGATGCGATTGACGAGGCCGATGCCGGGCTCGCCGCCCTCCAGCGCGCACTGGTGACGCGGGCGGGGGAACATCTCCGCTCGATCATGCCGGGCTTCACGCATCTGCAGGTCGCCCAGCCGGTTACGCTGGGCCATCATTTGATGGCTTATTACGAGATGCTGCGGCGCGATCGCTCGCGCTTTGCCGATGCGCGGGCGCGGCTCAACGAATGCCCGCTGGGCTCGGCGGCGCTGGCGGGAACGGGCTTCCCCATCGACCGGCAGGCGACGGCCAATGCGCTGGGCTTCGCCAAGCCGACCGACAACAGCCTCGATTCGGTTTCGGATCGGGATTTCGCGCTCGATTATCTGATGGCCGCCTCGCAATGCTCGCTGCATCTGTCGCGGCTGGCGGAGGAAATGATCATCTGGGCCAGCCAGCCCTATGGCTTCGTGCGGATGCCCGATGCACTGTCTACCGGCAGCTCGATCATGCCGCAGAAGAAGAACCCCGACGCGGCTGAGCTGGTGCGCGGCCATTCCGGGCGGATCGTGGGCTGCGCCACTGCGCTGATGATTACCATGAAGGGCCTGCCGCTCGCCTATTCCAAGGATATGCAGGACGATAAGCCCCCCGTGTTCGAGGCGGCCGGTCTGCTCGGCCTCTCCATCGCAGCGATGGAGGGCATGGTGGCCAATGCCACGTTCAACACCGCGCGGATGCGTCAGGCAGCGGAACTGGGCTATGCCACTGCCACCGATCTGGCCGACTGGCTGGTACGGCAGGCGAACATCCCCTTCCGCGAGGCGCACCACATTACCGGTGCAACAGTAAAGCTGGCGGAAAGCAAAGGGGTGGCACTCGAAGCTCTCACTTTGAATGAACTCCAGGCGATCGATAATCGGATCACAGAGGATGTATTTCCTCAACTTTCCGTCGAAGCCTCCGTCGCCTCGCGCGCCAGCCATGGCGGAACCGCTCCATCCGAGGTAGAAAAGCGCGTCGCACAAGCCCGCGCCGCTCTGGGAATGGACGCATGAAGCAAGTCGCAGCCCTTTTTGCCCTGCCAGCCTTCGCCCTGCTCGCCGCATGCGGGCAGACGGCCGATTTGCGGCCGCAGGCAGGCAAGGAGCTGCCGCAGGCGCCCTATGGCCGGAAAGATCGCCCATCCGCCGAAGAATTGATGGAACCCGCATCGCAGGCCGCGCCGGAACGCAGCGTGGAACTGCGCCGCCGCTCCGAAGAACGCGAGGACGATCCTTTCGATCTCCCGCCCGAATAACAGGTAATCATGGATCATTTTGAACTCAGGAACGGCGAGCTTTACGCCGAAGACGTGCCGCTGGCCCGCATTGCGGCGGAAATCGGCACGCCCGTCTATGTCTATTCCCGCGCCACGCTGGAACGCCATGCCCGTGTGTTTCGTGAAGGTCTGTCGATGCTGCCCAAGGCGCATCTTGCCTTTGCAGTGAAATCGAACCCCAACCTTGCCGTGCTGAAGATCCTCCAGCGTGAAGGCTATGGCGCGGACGTGGTCTCAGGCGGCGAACTGGAGCGCGCGCTGCGGGCGGGCATGCCAGCGGAAGACGTGGTGTTCTCCGGCGTGGGCAAGACGGCGCGTGAATTGCTGCGCGGGATCGAAGCCGGCATCGGGCAGTTCAACATCGAATCCGAGGAAGAGGGCCGCGAACTCGCTGCCATTGCCGAGGCCATGGGCGCCAGCGCCCCCTGTGCCCTGCGCGTGAACCCGGATATCGATGCAGGCACGCATGACAAGATTTCCACCGGCAAGGCGGACAACAAGTTCGGGGTGCCGATTGACGAGGCGCCCGGCATTTATTCGCGGCTATCGTCGCTGCCGGGCCTCGATATGCGCGGCGTTGCCGTCCATATCGGAAGCCAGCTTTCCGATCTCGCGCCGCTGGAAAAGGCCTTCACGCGCCTTGGCAGGCTGATTGCGGAACTGCGCGCGGCGGGCCTCAAGGTCAGCCATGCCGATCTCGGCGGCGGCCTTGGCGTGCCGTACAAGGCGGGCGAAGTGATGCCTAGCCCGGCCGAATATGGCGAAATGGTCGCCCGTGTGACGAAGGACTGGGACGTTACCCTGATGTTCGAACCGGGCCGTGTGATCGCTGGCAATGCGGGCATTCTGTTGACGTCCGTGGTGCGGGTGAAGCGCAACGGCAATCGCGATCCCTTCGTGATCGTGGATGCGGCGATGAACGATCTTGCCCGTCCGGCGCTCTATGGTTCGTGGCACGATTTCGATGCCGTGCGTCCCACGGGCGCGAAGATGACGGCGAATATCGTGGGCCCCATCTGCGAAACGGGCGATACCTTCGCCATGGGGCGCCACATGGATGCGCTGGAAGCGGGCGACTTGGCAGTGTTCCGCACGGCCGGTGCCTATGGCGCTACCATGGCATCTTCCTACAACAGCCGGGGCTTCGTGCCCGAAGTGCTGGTTGACGGGGATCGCTACGCCGTCGTGGCGGACCGGATCGCGCCCGAAGCGATTGCCGACGCGGAACGCGTGCCGGACTGGTTGCTCGGCTGATGCAGTCCCTGCCGCTCTTCCATCGCATTGCCGGCCAGCCGGTGATCGTGCTGGGGGAGGGGCCTGCGGCAGAGCCCAAGCGCCGACTGGTAGAACGGGCAGGCGGAGTAGTCGTTGACGAGATCGACGAAGGCCTATCGCGCGGGGCGCGGCTGGCCTTTGTCGCGTTGGACGATCAGGCTGCCAGCGAGGAAGCTGCCCGGCAGCTCAAGTCGCAAGGCCTGCTCGTGAATGTCGTGGACCGCCCGGATCTGTGCGATTTCACCACGCCGAGCATTCTGGAGCGTGACCCGGTGCTGGTGGCCATTGGCACGGGTGGGGCCTCCGCCGGGCTGGCCAAGCACTTGCGCCTGCGGCTCGAATCGCTGTTGCCTCCCACTCTCGGCGCTTTGGCGGAGTCTCTTCAGACAGCGCGGCAGAGACTTCGGGCGCGCTGGCCGTCCGGAGCCGAGCGCCGACAGGTGCTCGATGCGGCGCTCTCGCCGGGCGGGGCACTCGATCCTATGCGGGAGGAGAGCGCTGGCGCGGTGGAAGGCTGGATCGATGGTGCGGCGGCAGGGAAGCCCGCGGGCCACGCGATCATTACCCTGCGCAGCGCCGATCCTGATGATTTGACCCTGCGCGAGGCGCGCCTTCTGGGCAGCGCGGATGTGCTGCTGGTGGAGCCGGGCGTTCCGCAGGCGATTCTCGACCGGGCGCGGGCTGACGCTCTGCGCCGTCCGCTTCCCTGTGAAGGCGAATTGCCTAAGGGATTGGTGGTAGAATTGCGGCGAGGGTGAAGCTCCCGTAAATTCCTGTTTCCGCAGAAATGAGAGGCTTCTGAACATTCTTCCATTCGTCATTCCCGCGAAAGCGGGAACCCAGTTCAAAGATTGCTCCTAGGTTCCCGCTTTCGCGGGAATGACGAAAGTGGGTTCAGGCCAAATTTCGACCAAGCTAACTAACTCGCATGACGGTCTAAAACGCCGCCCCGGCCAGCGCATCGATAGCTCCCTGCAGGATCACCGCCGCCGCATGGCTGTCGATTCGCTCGGCGCGTTTCCCGCGGCTGAAATCCTGGGCGATCATGTCGCGTTCTGCGCTGGCGGTGGACCAGCGCTCGTCCCACAACAGAACGGGCAGGCCCAGCGGCTCAAGATTGCGAGCATAGGCGCGGCTTGCCTGTGCGCGGGGACCTTCCGAGCCGTCCATATTGAGCGGCAGGCCGATCACGATGCCTTTCACGCTGCGCTCCGCGATCATCGCTTCCAGCTTGGCCTTGTCTGCCGTGAACTTGCCGCGCGGCAGGGTCTTGCCTGCCGTGGCAAAGCTCCAGCCCGCATCGCAGAAGGCCGTCCCGATGGTCTTGGTGCCGACATCTAGCGCGATCAGCGCGCCGCCGCCGGGCAAGGCTTCCCGTAATTCGGGCGCGCGGGTGGTGATCATGCGGGCGGGGTCCACTGCTGCACGCGTTCCGTCACGTCCTGCTGGAGGTTCTTCCAGAACAGTGGGATGTCGTAGACGTGGTAATTATTGCCGGGCAGCACCGCCGGGCCCAGCGTAGGCGGATCGCCGATCAGCAAAATGCCGTTGCTGTTGCAGCGGGCTGGGATTGCACCGGGCGTCAATGTTGCGTCCGTCAGCGCGGCATTGGGCACCAGCGTGCCCAGATTGGCACTGGCGGGGGCCGAATCCGCCGTTCTGCCGGAGAGGGGATTGGTGCAGAGAATCGCGCTGCCGGTCCGTGGCTGGCCGTCAAAACCCGGCGAATCGCGGAAACGCTCGAGCATCTGGGCTGTGTCGGCAGGCTCGGCAAAGCTCACCCAGCTTTCGATGCAGCCAGCCTGATGGCGTACCGAACAGGCTGGCAATCCAAGCGAGGGCAGATCGTGTTCGAGCGAGATCGGCCAACCAATCGCATAGACCATCGCAATACGCTTTTGCGCAGGCGTGCCTTTCACCTTTTCCGCCAGAAGGCGCAGCAGATGTAGCGAGCCCTGGCTATGCCCTGCCAGCACAATGGGTTCGTCCGCCGGAACCTGTGTCAGGAAGTAATCGAAGGCCTGGGCTACGTCGCGATAGGCGAGATCGAGCGCCTTGCCCGCGCTCGGATAGTCAGTGAGGAAAGCGCCATAGGCGGCCTGCCGATAACGCGGAGCCCAGATTTCGCTCGCCTGACCGAAGGGGCTGGCCATGCCTTTCAGGAATAGCCGGGCGAGATCATCGGCGGATTTGTCGTCCAGATTTGCGTTCCATCCGCTTTTCTCGAGGTAGGATGTCGGGTGGACGAAGAACACGGCAAAGCGGGTTGCTCCGGGCTTCTGCACGCCGCCCCTGGGCTGCCAGCGGACGATCTCGTCACCCTTGCCGGGCCGGGCGATCCACATCGCCGCATCCGCATAGGCATTTGCGTCAAGCGCCTGCTTTTCCTGGAATTCCGTGGTGGGAACGAAGGCCAGTGCCGTCAACTCGTCAGACCAGATGCGCAGGGCGAAGAAGGTCCCGATGACCAGCACGATGCCCGCGGCGATGATATAGAGGAATATCCGCGCCGCTTTCACAGGGCTTCCGCCTGCACTTCTGTCTGCGCCTTGCGCACTGCGTCATATTTTGCGGAGCGCCGTTCCAGCGCTACCTTGATCATAGCGACCAGCGGGTCGGCCAGGGCAAGGCCCAACACGCCGAACATGACCCCAAGGATAAGCTGTGTGGCAAGGACGAGGGCAGGGGCGAGGTCCACTGTCTTCTTGGCGATCAGGGGAACCAGAATGTTCCCGTCGATCGTCTGGACGAAGAAATAGACGAAGATGGTGTAGAACCCCATTTCGGTTCCGCCGGAAAAGCCCACCAGCACCATCAGCACGCCTGAAATCACCGCGCCGACATTGGGGATGAAGGCCAGAGTGCCGGTGATCAGGCCCAGCAGCACAGCCATAGGCACCGGTACGCCATCATTCACCAGGGCATAACCCGCCAGCATCGCCCAGGTGAAAATCCCTTCCACCACCATGCCGAACAGGCGGCCGCCCAGCAGGTGGCGCAGCTGGCGCGCCATCAGCGATCCGGTGATGTAGAAATCCTCGCGCCGGTCCTCCGGCAACATCCAGGCGATGCCACGCTCGTAAAGGCGGGGCTCCAGCGCGATGTAAATGCCCAGGAAGCCGATCAGGATCATGCTGGCAATGCCGCCCAACAGGCCGCTGAGCGCCCGGGTGACCGTGCCTACTCCGCTGGCAAGCTGGCTGGCGAAGCTCTGCATGGCATTGGCATCCACCGCCACGCCGCGCGATTGCGCCCAGATCGCCCAGGCGTGGAGTTGTTCTTCCACGATTCGGGGAAGTTCTGCCGCCTGCTGGGCAATGGTCGTACCGGCATAGATCACCATGGCGATAAGGAAGACGACGCCCAGCGTCAGGACGATGGCGATGCGCCAGGCGCGCCCGATCTTCAACACTCGGCCAAGCAGACGCGCCCCACCGTCGATCATGGCGGCAAACACCATGCCCCCGAACACCACGAGGAGCGAGCGGGCCATGTAAACCGTCAGAACGGCCCCACCCACAACGAGCACCCACATGAAGGCGCGGCGAGCCTCGAAGGCCAGCCGGGGATCGGTAATTTGCGCTGGGCTGGAGCCTACCTTGCGTTCGCTCTCCAGCGCCTGTTTCCCGTCACTTCGCTCCATCCCTACCCCCATTCGCGCCATTCCCGGCAGCGGCAGCCGGTTCGGCCTTCGCGGGGCGCAGGCTAGTCCAGGCGCGGCCTTCGCGGAAGGCCTTGAACCAGGTCAGCGGGTTCCATGTCATGGACCCGTCGAGCGAGAAGGTGATGAATTCAGCGCGGCCGCCAATGCTGGACAGCGGAACCGGGCCGCCCAGACCATTGGCGATCGGTGCGGCGGGCACGCGGCTGTCGGCGGAATGGTCGCGATTGTCGCCCATCAGGAAGACATGGCCTTCCGGCACGGTGATCTCGCCATAATCGTCATTCATCTGGATCATGTCGTCGATCACGAGATAGCTGACGCCATTGGGCAGCGTTTCACGATAGGTCGGCGGCTCGTAATATTCCTTCCCGTCGGCATCGCGGACGCGGAAATTATCGAAATCCTCGAGACAGGGCCGCATCACGCCATCGCCGCTCTCGCATTTCTGCTGGTCTACAGGGATGCGCACCGGCGGCTCGGCCGTGCGGGGCACCAGCTTGCCGTTGAGGATGATTCGCCCATTCGCCAGCGAGATCCGGTCACCCGGCAGGGCGATCACGCGCTTGATGTAATCTTCCGCCCGGTCCGGGGGCACTGCGATCACCACATCGCCATATTCCGGCACGCGGCTGGCGATCTTCCAATCGCTGCGTGGCAGGAAGTGGAAAGTGGCGGAAACCCAGCTCCAGCCGTAAGGATATTTGCTCACCACCAGCCGGTCCCCCACCAGCAGGCTGGGCACCATGGAGGTGGAGGGAATGTAGAACGGCTTGGCAACCAGGCTGTGGAAGGCCAGCACGGCCAGCAGCATAAGCGCCAGCCCGCGAATTTCGGCAATCCAGTTGACCTTCTCGCTCTTCGGGGAGCCCTTCTCGGCCTTTTCCGGGGCGGATGAAGCAGAGGGCGCGGGCGTGCCATCGGGGGCGGCAGTCATGTTCTTGTCCTCTGAGTTCACAGCTTGCGCGCCTCTATCACGACGAAGGCCTGGGCCCATGGATGGTCATCCGTGAGCGTCAAATGAACGATTGCCGCATAGCCCTCGGGCGTCATTTCCTGCAGCCGGGCAAGCGCTCCGCCCTCGAGAGCCAGCGTCGGCGCGCCGGAAGGGGCGTTCACCACCCCGATGTCCTTCATGAACACGCCCTGTTTGAAACCCGTTCCCACGGCCTTGGAGAATGCCTCCTTGGCGGCAAAGCGCTTGGCATAGGTGCCGGCGCGGGTGTGGGGGCGGCGGGCGGCCTTGGCGCGCTCCACATCGGTGAAGACCCTGGCCTCGAATCGCTCCCCCCAGCGCTCAAGCGAGTTGGCGATCCGCTCGATATTGCACAGGTCCGAACCGAGGCCGATGATCATCCGCGCGCCTCGTCCATAAGCTGGCGCATGCGGCTCACGGCAGGGCCGAGGCCGGTGAAGATCGCTTCGCCCACCAGATAATGGCCGATGTTCAGCTCGGCGAGCTGGGGAATCGCGGCAATCGGCTGCACATTTTCGTAAGTGAGGCCATGGCCCGCATGGGGTTCGATCCCGTTCTTTGCGGCCAGTGCGGCCATATCGGCGATCCGCTTCAATTCCGCCGCACGCTGTTCGCCCGTGGCATGGGCATATTCGCCGGTGTGGAGTTCCACGATGGTGGCGTTCAGCCGCAGCGCAGCCTCGATCTGTTCGGCCTTTGCCTCGATGAACAGGCTGACGCGAATCCCCGCATCGAGCAGCTTGCCCACGATAGGCGCGATCTGGTTGTGGAGCCCGGCCGCATCCAGCCCGCCCTCGGTCGTGCGTTCTTCCCGCTTTTCAGGAACGATGCAGGCCGCATGGGGTTTGTGACGCAGCGCGATGGCCAGCATTTCCTCTGTCGCCGCCATTTCGAGATTCAGCGGCAATTCGGTCGCGGCCTGAATGCGGGCTAGATCGGCGTCACGAATATGGCGGCGGTCCTCGCGCAGATGGGCGGTAATCCCGTCTCCCCCCACCGCCGCCACGATTTCGGCCGCGCGCACGGGATCGGGATGATCCCCCCCGCGGGCGTTACGAATGGTCGCGACATGGTCGATATTGACGCCGAGGCGCAGGCGGGTGGGGGCGAGAGTGGAGCTCACGAATCCGTTTTCCGTTATTCCTTGCGGCTGCCGGGCTTCGTCACGGGCCGGGCTGCCAGTTCGGGGGGGACCTCGTCTTCCGCATAAGTCGGGAAGGAAAGTTCCACTAGCGGATAGAAAGGCACGCCCAGATCGACCGAGCCACCTGAACGGTCGACCAGCGCCGCAGCGGCAATTACCATGCCGCCTTCCTCGCGGATCGTGTCGATTGCCTCACGGCTGGAAAGGCCGGTGGTGACAACATCTTCCACCATCAGCACCTTTTCGCCCGCTTTCAGGCCGAAACCGCGGCGAAATTCGAACGTGCCGGTGGGCCGTTCGACGAACATCGCCTCCACTCCCAGCGCACGGCCCATTTCGTGACCGATGATGACGCCGCCCATGGCGGGGGCCACCACCTTGTCGATCTGCTGGCGCAGGTCGCGCGGCAGCTTGGCGGCAAGGGCTGCGGCCAGGCGGGAGGCCCGCATCGGGTCCATCAATACGCGTGCGCATTGCAGATAATGGGCGCTGTGGCGGCCGGAAGAAAGCTTGAAATGTCCCTCAAGCAGCGCCTCGCTGGCGCGGAACTCGGCGAGGACCTCGTCGTCAGTCATTATACTTCTCTATATGCCCTGTTTGTATGATCTAGCGGCCCGGATGTGCGCCAATGCACGGGGCTGTCGAAAATTATCCCTAGAAGCGCTTGAGGCGGGGGGCAAGCACGCGTATAGGCCCCGGCAAAACCGGCCCCATTCGGGGCGCCCATGGGCGTGCTTGCCCCCAAGATAACGAGCGGAAAGCGTCAGACAGATGAACTTCGGCGAGACCCTTCGTACCACGGTTACTTCCCTGAAGGCCCTCTCGCTGGGCCTTGCCGGCGCGGTGCCTCTGGCCCTGCTGCCCAAGGCGGCTTTCGCTCAGGAAGCAGCCGCACCTGCCGCTGCGGCGACTCCGGCGGCCGCCGATGCTGCTGCCGCCGCTCCGGCCTATGTTCCGCTCGGCCCGGACATGATCAAGGGCCAGCCCGAGCCCGGCGCGATCTGGCTGCAGAAGCAGTATTCGCCCATCGGTCACGATGCCAGCTGGATGCATGACGTTGTGCTGACCCCCGTTGTTATCGCAATTGTCGTGCTGGTTCTGGCACTGCTGATATTCGTGATGATCCGCTTCAATCGCCGCGCGAATCCCGTGCCGTCGAAGACGAGCCACAACACGCTGCTCGAAGTGCTCTGGACGGGCGTTCCCATCCTGATCCTCGTGCTGATCGCGGTCCCTTCGCTCAACCTGCTGGCTGAACAGTATAAGAGCGCACCCAAGGATGCCCTGACGGTGAAGGTCACTGGCTACCAGTGGTACTGGGGCTACACCTATCCCGACAATGGCGGCTTCGAAGTTATCTCGAACATGATGCCGGAAGAAGAAGCCAAGGCTAAGGGCTTCCCCTCGCACCTTGAGGTCGATCATCGCATGGTCGTTCCCGTCGGCGTTCCGATCCGCATCCAGACCACTGCGGCTGACGTGATTCACTCCTTCGCGGTCCCTTCGCTCTGGTTCAAGCTTGACGCTGTGCCGGGCCGCCTGAACGAAAAGGTTCTGCAGATCGACGAGCCGGGCATCTATTATGGCCAGTGCTCCGAGCTGTGCGGCGTGCGCCACGGCTACATGCCGATTGCCGTCGAAGCGGTCCCGCAGGAAAAGTTCGAGCAGTGGATCAAGTCGCAGGGCGGTGAAATGCCGGGTGCGGCGGCAGCGGCC
>MKUB01000057.1:11835-29591 GCA_001898545.1 Sphingomonadales bacterium 63-6
TGCCCGGTGGTTCATGTCCACCAACCACAAGGACATCGGCACGCTCTACCTGATCTTCGCGATCTTCGCGGGGGTCGTTGGTGGTGCGATCTCGGGCATCATGCGCGAGGAACTGCGCGAGCCCGGCATTCAGGTGCTCGGCAAGGTCGCCATGCTGCTGAATGGCGGTGCGGTCGATTTCGATCAGCAGCTCCATCTGTGGAACGTGCTGATCACGGCTCACGGCCTGATCATGGTGTTCTTCCTGGTCATGCCCGCAGTTATCGGTGGCTTCGGCAACTGGTTCATCCCAATCATGATCGGCGCGCCGGACATGGCCTTCCCGCGCATGAACAATATTTCGTTCTGGCTGACGGTGATGGGCTTCTGCTCGCTGATGATCTCGCCCTTCATGTCGGGCGGCACGGGCAATGGCGCGGGCGTGGGCTGGACGGTCTATGCGCCGCTTTCCACCACGGGTTCGCAAGGGCCCGCGATGGACTTCGCGATCTTCGCGCTGCACCTTGCCGGTGCGGCTTCGATCATGGGCGCCATCAACTTCATCACCACCATCTTCAACATGCGTGCGCCGGGCATGACCCTGCACAAGATGCCGCTGTTCGTGTGGTCGGTGCTGGTCACTGCCTTCCTGCTGCTGCTGGCGCTGCCGGTACTCGCTGCTGCGATCACCATGCTGCTGACCGACCGCAATTTCGGCACGACCTTCTTTGACGCTGCCGGCGGCGGTGACCCGCTGCTGTATCAGCACCTGTTCTGGTTCTTCGGCCACCCCGAAGTGTACATCATGATCCTGCCGGCCTTCGGCATCATCAGCCAGATCATCTCCACCTTCAGCCGCAAGCCCGTGTTCGGCTATCTCGGCATGGCCTACGCCATGGTTGCGATCGGCGTCGTCGGCTTCATCGTGTGGGCGCACCACATGTATACGGTCGGCCTCGACGTGAACACGAAGATGTATTTCACGGCTGCCACCATGGTCATCGCGGTGCCCACCGGCATCAAGATCTTCAGCTGGATTGCCACGATGTGGGGCGGTTCGCTGGAGTTCAAGAGCCCGATGGTCTGGGCGATCGGTTTCATCTTCCTGTTCACTGTTGGCGGCGTGACCGGCGTGGTCCTGGCCAATGGCGGCATCGATGACGTGGTGCATGACACCTACTACGTGGTCGGCCACTTCCACTACGTGCTGTCGCTGGGTGCGGTTACCGCTCTGTTCGCCGGTTTCTATTACTGGTTCCCGAAGATGAGCGGGAAGATGCACAGCGAATTGCTGGCGCATATCCAGTTCTGGATCTTCTTCGTCGGCGTGAACATGATCTTCTTCCCGATGCACTTCCTCGGGTTGCAGGGCATGCCGCGGCGCTATCCGGACTACACCCCGGCCTATCAGCACTGGAACGAAATCGCGACGTACGGCTATTACATCATGTCGCTGTCGCTGGTGGTGTTCTTCATCAACATCATCTACGCTTTCGTTGCCGGCAAGAAGGCTGCTGACAATTACTGGGGCGAAGGTGCGACCACGCTTGAGTGGACGCTGTCGAGCCCGCCGCCGTTCCACCAGTTTGAAACCCTGCCGGTGATCAAGGATGAAGGTCACCACTGATCGGGGGCCCGTTTGCCGGGCTGACTGACGGTATATCGGGAGGGGCGCGCCGTAATGGTGCGCCCCTCCTTGTTGAAGGGGCCTAGTCCGGTTATGGGCCTTCCGAGTATGGGCCCGGGTATGGCCGTGAGCCGAACTGCAATTGCCGCGTTGAAAGAGTGATGACGACCACAACCGCCACCCAGCTTCCGGCCGACTGGCGCGATTTCTTCGCGCTGACCAAGCCGCGCGTCATGAGCCTGGTGGTGTTTACCGGGTTGTGCGGCATGATCGCGGCGCCGGGGCATATCCATCCGGTGCTGGGCTTCACTGCGATCCTGTGCATCGCGATGGGCGCAGGCGGCGCGGCTGCGCTGAACCAGTGGTGGGAGGCCGATCTCGATGCAGGAATGAAGCGCACCGCCGGGCGGCCATTGCCGCAAGGGCGGATGGAGCGCACTTCCGCTCGCGACTTCGGCGTGGGTCTGTCCGCTGCCTCGGTCTTGCTGATGGGGCTGGCTATCGGCTGGCTGGCAGGCGCCATCCTGGCGGTTTCGATCTTCTATTATTCGGTGGTCTACACCATCTGGCTAAAGCCGCGCACGCCGCAGAATATCGTCATCGGGGGCGGGGCAGGGGCCTTTCCGCCGCTGATCGGCTGGGTGGCGGTGACCGGCGAAATCACGTTGATGCCGGTACTGCTCTTCGCGATCATCTTCTTCTGGACCCCGCCACATTTCTGGGCGCTCGCGCTGTTCGTGAAGTCCGATTACGCCAAGGTCGGTATTCCGATGATGCCAGTCGTCGCGGGGGAGGCCTCCACGCGCAAGCAGATCCTCGCCTATAGTGTGCTGCTGCTGCCGCTTTCGGCCAGCCCCTGGTTTATCGGTGGGACGGGCGTGGTCTATGGAATCGCCGCGCTGGCGCTTTCCGCCTTGTTCCTCGCTCTGTCCGTGCCGGTGGCCTTCCGCCGCAGGGCAGGGGATGATGACGCGATGAGGCCGGAAAAGCGGCTTTTCGCCTATTCCGTATTCTATCTATTCGCGCTGTTCGCCGCCCTGGTTGCGGACCGGCTGCTTTCGGTGCAGGGAATTATCTGATGAGCATGACCCCCGAGGAACAGGCCGAATTCACGCGCCGCCGCAAGGGCCGTAACCTTGTTGTTGCCGGCTTGCTGCTGGCTTTCGTGGTGCTGTTCTTCTTCATTACCATCGTCCGTATAGGAGGTGCGCAGTGACGACGCCTGGGCCCGACAAGGCACTTCGCAAGAACCGCAAAGTGGGCCTCATGGCCCTGTCACTGGCGGTGGCGATGCTGGGGCTCGGTTACGCGTCGGTGCCGCTTTACCGCATTTTCTGCCAGGTGACCGGATTTGGCGGCACGCCGCAGATTGCGAGCGAGGCCAAGGCTGCTGCCGTCAACGCCACTGGGGAGACGATCTCGGTCCGCTTCGACAGCAACACCGCGCCTGACATGCCGTGGCAATTCAAGCCCGAGCAGGTCACCGAAACCGCGCAGCTGGGCGAACGCAAGATCGCCTTCTTCATCGCGCGCAACAATTCGGACAAGCCGGTGACGGGGCAGGCCAGCTATAATGTGGAGCCTGAACAGGCTGCGCCTTATTTCAACAAGATCCAGTGTTTCTGCTTCACCAAGCAGACCCTGCAACCGGGCGAGGAAGTCCGGATGCCGGTGACCTATTACGTCGATCCCGCCATTCTCAAGGACGAGAATGCGAAGGGCGTGGAACAGGTCACTCTCAGCTATACATTCCACAAGCTTGACGAGTCTGGTTCCTAAGCTCTGGACCGCAGGCGATCAGCAGATTATGGGGCGCTCACAAGGCTCTGACAGGGGCGCCACGCAAGACCAACCAGGAAGCAATCCATGGCCGGCACGAAGAACCACGATTACCATATCCTTCCCCCCGATATCTGGCCGCTGACCGGCTCGGTTTCGGCGTTCGTCTTCACCACGGGCATGGTGATGTTCATGCATGAGATGGCTGGCGGCCATCTGGTGCTGGGGCTGGGACTCGCAGGGCTGATCGCCACTTTCTTCAGCTGGTTCTCGAACATCATCAAGGAAGGCCGCGAAGGCTTCCACACGCCGGTGGTGCAACTGCACATGCGCTACGGCATGATCCTGTTCATCGCTTCGGAAGTGATGTTCTTCGTCGGCTGGTTCTGGAGCTGGTTCGATTTCGCGCTGTTCCCGAACGCGCTGACCGACGTGGTGGGCGGCCAGTTCCCGCCCAAGGCGATCGAGGCCGTGATGGACCCCTTCGCCCTGCCGCTGCTCAACACGCTGATCCTGCTGTGCTCGGGCACGACGCTCACCTGGGCGCACCACGCATTGATCCATGGCGACCGCGCTTCGGTGAAGAAGGGCCTGTGGCTCACGATCATCCTGGGCGTGCTGTTCAGCTGCATTCAGGCCTATGAATATGCCCATGCGCCGTTCGGCTTCGGTGGCAACACCTATAGCTCGGCCTTCTACATGGCGACCGGCTTCCACGGTTTCCACGTTATCGTCGGTACGATCTTCCTGATCGTCTGCCTGGTGCGCACCTATAAGGGCGACTTCACCCCGAAGGATCACTTCGGCTTCGAAGCGGCCGCATGGTACTGGCACTTCGTTGACGTGGTGTGGCTGTTCCTCTTCGCCGTCGTCTACATCTGGGGCGGCTGGGGCGCGCCGATCCACTGATCGGCCCCACGGTGAAACAACCCGAATCAAACAAGGAAGGGCAGCCCGCCGCCGTGCAGGCTGCCCTTCTTGGTCTGTGCCCGCGGTGCGGAGGGAAAACCCTGTTTGAGGGGCCTGCCCGCTTCGCGCCGAGCTGCAAGAAATGTGCCCTCGATTTCGCGCAATTCAATGTGGGGGACGGGCCGGCGGCCTTTCTCACTCTGATCATCGGCGCGCTGGTGGTAATTCTGGCGTTGTGGCTGGAGTTTTCCGTCCATCCGCCTTTCTGGGTCCATGCGGTGATCTGGATACCGGTGATTGCCGGATCGACCATCTGGGGGCTGCGGGTCAGCAAGGCATGGCTGCTGCAGGCCGAATATTGGCGCAAGGCCAAGGAAGTCACCGGCGGCGATGTGGGTGACAAGCCCGACGAGATACCCCAGCCGTGACCCGGCGCGTCCCGATTTTCGCGACCATAATCGTCCTTCTCGCAGTTGCCACAATGGTGGGGCTGGGCGTCTGGCAGTTGCATCGCGCAAGCTGGAAGGAAGCGCTGCTGGCGCAATATCGCCAGTCGCTGACCCTGTCCTCGCTGGCCTCATGGCCCAAGGATAAGGCCGGGGTGGAAGGGGTGCTCTATCGCCACTCGGTAATCCATTGTGACAAGGTGCTCTCGCTCGATGCCCTGGCTGGCCATAATCAGGCGGGCGAGACGGGTTGGGCCCAGGTTGCCCGCTGTCAGATTCGTGATGCCGGGCAGGCCGATGTGGTGCTGGGCTGGGCGGCCAGTCCGCAAGATCGCGTCCAATGGGCGGGCGGTGAAGTGCAGGGCATTATCAGCCCCGGCCGCGATGGCGAGGCCCGGTTGATCGCATCCCCGCCGCTGGCCGGGCTACAGGCCAATGCCGCGCCGGACCCGGCGGATATTCCCAACAACCACATGGCCTATGCCTGGCAGTGGTTCTTTTTCGCAGCGACCGCACTGGTGATCTACGCCATTGCGCTGCGCAAGCGCCTAAAGGGCAAATAGGCTGACCTCTCTCCAGCACGGCCGTAGTGAACTTGGCTGTTGCCCGTAACCGGAGAGAGGCGATCGCCAAGGTCACTTGTACATCCCCTCGCGCAAATTGATCCCATGCTCGATCCAGACTTTCAGGGAGCAGAGCATCTGGGTCCAGCCGTGGCAATTGCCGTAAGATCCGCGCAGGCCGCCGGGCGTTTCGCGCCAGCCTTCCTCGGAGATCTCCACCAGAGTGCGCCCGTCTTCCAGCGGACGGAATTCCATGGTGACGGTGGTTTCATATTCGGCCCGGCCATCCACGGCGGTCTCGCCATCCTCGGGGGTGGCCTCATTCGCGGCCCAGCGCAGCACGATGCGCTTGTCGGGCACAACTTCCACCACATGAACCGGAAAGGCGCCGGGAAAATCGTGGAAGTCCCACGTCACGGTGGCGCCGGTTTCCAGTCGGCCCTTGGCGCCTCCGGTGGTGAAATAGCTCGATAATCTGGCTGGGTCCGCCACGGCTTCAAACACATCATGCACTGGCCGGGCAATCCGCGCTGAAACTCTGAATTTCAGTTCCATATCGACATCCTCTCTTGAGTCGCGGTCAATTATGTTATAAAAATATAACATGTCAATCGATGCCAATATGGATGCGGTCTTCAAGGCCTTGGGCAATGCCACCCGGCGTGAGATCTGCGATGAACTGAAACTGCGTCCGCTCACCACCAGCCAGCTATGCGCCTGTTTTCCGGCGCTGGATCGCTGCACGGTGATGCAGCACCTCAAGGTGCTGGAGAAGGCCGGACTGGTGGTCCCTGTGCGCAAGGGGCGCGAACGCTTCAATCATCTGGACGCCATGCCGATCCAGCGAATCCATGAACGCTGGATCGGGCCTCATGCTGCTGGCGCGGCTGCCGGGTTGCTGGCGCTCAAGGATGCGCTGGAGGAGGAGGGCGTCCGGCAGGAGGTTTGAAGCCTGCTCGCTGCAAGGGCTGGTGCCTGCCATTTTCCTACATGGCCATCCCTGTGCCATGACGGACCACGGCAATTCTGCAGGAACTTGAGGGCGGCAATGACGGGGCGATCTGGCAAGGCTATACTGGGCAGAACGAAAGGTCACAGTCCCTTTCGCGCAAATCCGCCCAGAGACCTCGATTGCAACGATAATTCCGGGAAAGGTCACATGGTTTCACAGGCCGTTCTGCGTCACCTTCTGTCCTGATTGCGGCGTGGGCCGAATTGGCCTTGCCGCCCATCCGGGGTTTCCTTTGCCGGGCGGTGCGATTAAGGCGCGCGCCATGCTTTACGTCTCCACTCGCGGCAGCGCGCCGGCGCTCGATTTCGAAGGTGTCACTCTGGCCGGGCTGGCCGCGGATGGCGGGCTTTACATCCCCACCGAATGGCCGCGCTTCACCGAGGCGGAAATCGCGGCGATGGCTGGGCTCCCCTATGCCGAACTGGCGGTGAAGGTGATGCAGCCTTTCGTGGCCGGCAGCCTGACGGACGAGGAACTGCTGGGCCTGTGCCGCAGCGCCTATGGCACCTTTGCCCATGATGCGGTGACGCCGCTGAAGCAGTTTGACGAACAGCACTGGCTGCTGGAACTGTTCCATGGCCCCACGCTGGCCTTCAAGGATGTGGCGCTGCAATTGCTGGGCCGCCTGTTCGAGACGTTCCTGTCTCGCCGCGAAGACCGGCTGACGATTGTGGGCGCGACCTCTGGCGACACCGGCTCTGCAGCGATCGATGCAGTGGCGAACCGCAAGAACATCGACATCTTCATGCTCCACCCGCGCGGCCGGGTGAGCGACGTGCAGCGCCGCCAGATGACCACGGTGCTGGCGCCCAACGTCTATAACATCGCCATCGAAGGCAGCTTCGACGATGCGCAGGCCATGGTGAAGCGCATGTTCGGCGATACTGCCATGACCAGCCGCTTCAACATCGCGGCGGTGAACTCGATCAACTGGGCGCGCCTGATGGCGCAGGTAGCCTATTACTTCGCCTGCGCGGTGCAGCTTGGCGCGCCTTACCGCAAGGTGGCCTTCTCCGTGCCGACCGGCAATTTCGGGGATGTGTTCGCGGGCTATGTCGCGGCCAAGATGGGTCTGCCGATCGAGCGGCTGATCGTGGCGACCAATGTGAACGACATTCTCCACCGCGCGCTGTCGGAAGGCGATTATTCGGCCGGGACGGTCACGCCCACTGCTGCGCCTTCGATGGACATTCAGGTCAGCTCCAATTTCGAACGCCTGCTGTTCGATTGCGGCGGGCGTGACGGTCTGGCCCTTGCCGAGCAGATGCGCGGCTTTGAAGCAAGCAAGGCCATGCGGCTCACCAATGCGCAGCGCGAAGGGGCCTCCGCCCTGTTCACCAGCGCCCGCGCGGATGGGGACGAGACCATGGCCGCCATGCGCTGGGCAGCGGACCATTGCGCCGAGATCATCGATCCGCACACCGCCATCGGCCTGCATGCCGCGCGCAATGCCGGCGTGGACAAGTCCGTGCCCGTGGTGACGCTGGCAACCGCCCATCCGGCCAAGTTCCCCGATGCGGTGGAACAGGCGACGGGCGTCCGTCCGGGCCTGCCCGCTCGCGTTGGCGATCTGTTCGAGCGTGAAGAACGCTACGTTCAGCTGCCGGGCGAATATGATGCCATCGCCGCCTATGTGGCGGAGCATGCGACTCCGAACGCCTGATGGTTGAACTGGCACTCGATCCCCTGATCCTGGTGGGCGAGGGCTGGGCCCATTACGGGCTGGTCGATAGCGGCCACGGCCGCAAGCTGGAGCGCTATGGCCCGTTCCGTTTCATCCGGCCGGAGCCGCAGGCCATGTGGAGCCCCCGGCTTGCCGAGTGGGATGCGCATGGCGAATTCGTCCCCGGTTCCGACGAGGATGGCGGCGGACGCTGGCAGTTCTTCCGCGAAGTGCCGCGCGAAGGCTGGCCACTGGAATGGGAAGATGTCCGCTTCACCGCGCAATGCACGCCCTTCCGCCATCTGGGCTTCTTCCCGGACATGGCGCCGGTGTGGCATTGGATGCGCGGGCAACTGGACGGCAAGGAAGAGGCGCAGACCCTCAACCTGTTCGGCTATACCGGCGTTGGTACGCTGGCGCTGAGCAAGTGCGGTCCGGTTACCCATGTCGATGCCAGCAAGAAATCGGTTGCCGCCGCGCGGGAAAATTCGCTGCTCGCCGGAATGCAGGATCGCCCTGTGCGCTGGCTGGTGGACGATGCCGCCAAGTTCGCTGCCCGTGAAGTGCGGCGCGGCAGGCGCTATGACGGGATCATTCTCGACCCGCCGAAATTCGGGCGCGGGCCGGGCGGGGAAACCTGGCGGATCGAGGAGCATCTCGCCCCGTTGATTGCCGATTGTCGCAGCCTGCTGGATGAAGACAGCCGCTTCCTGTTCCTCACAGCCTATGCCGTGCGCATGTCCAGCCTGGCGCTGGCTGGTTTGCTGATGGAGCATTTCGTGGGCCTGCCTGGAAGTATCGAACATGGCGATCTGGCCGTGCGGGAAGACGGTCCGGATGGGCGGCTGCTGCCAACCGCCATCTTCGCGCGCTGGACTCGCGCCGGGTGAAGTGCAAAGGGCGCGCAAAATCGTAAGCAGGACGGCGGATGTCTGACAGCCTTTATCTCGAAGTCTCCGATTTCGAACACGACGTACTCACCGGGATCTATTCGGAAGAGACTGGCAAGGCTCAGCCGTTGCGCTTCAGCCTGCGGGTGAAGCTCAAGGCGGCGGATCGCTACGAGCCGGAAACGCCGCTCGATGCGAGCCTCAACTATATGGATCTGAAGTTCGCCGCTTCCGAAGCGCTGGGCGATTCGCATCACTACCAGCTGATCGAAGCTGTGGCTGAGCACATCTGTGACACCCTGTTCCTGCGCGATGATCGCGTGGAGGAAGTTTCGGTCAAGATCGTGAAGCTGGCTTTGAGCGAGGCGAACGAGAAGATCGGCATCACGCTGACGCGGCAGCGCCGGGCGGCCTGATGCAGGCGGTGTTGCGCATTGAAGGATTGCCCGATTCGGCACTGGATGCCGCCACGGCCTTTCATGCGCATTATCTGCCTGCCATCCGCCGGGAATTGGCGAGCGGCGCCGAAGCGCTGGCGCTCATCTTTCCGCTCGCGACCTACGATCACACAGGGTGGCGCAAGGCAGCGCTGGCCGATCTGGCGCGGGAAGCCGCGCCCAAGCGGGTTAACGGTGTGGAAGGCGCTGAGGGCGAGGGGGTGGAGGCCGTTCTGCAATGGCTGGCCCATGCGCCCGGCATTACCGGCCAGCTCTTGCCGGTTGAATCCGGCGGAGCAGATAGTGGGGCGGGTAATTTCCGGAATTAGTGCTATATGACAATCGTGAGCACTTCTTCGGCCCCTCTGGTGGACGCCTTCAACCGGCGGATTACCTATCTGCGTCTCTCGGTTACGGACCGGTGCGATTTGCGCTGCACCTATTGCATGCCCGAGAAGATGACCTTCCTGCCGCGCAAGGATGTGCTGAGCCTGGAAGAACTGCACAAGCTGGCACTGGGCTTCATCGATCGCGGCATTACCAAGATTCGCCTGACCGGGGGCGAGCCGTTGGTGCGGCGGGATGTGATCGAACTGGTCCGCGCGCTGGGCCGCAAGATCGGGGATGGTCTGGAAGAGCTGACCATCACCACTAACGGCACCCAGCTTGAACAATTTGCTGACGATCTGGCCGCTGCGGGCGTGCGGCGGATCAATGTCTCACTCGATACGATGGATGGGGAGCTGTTCCAGCGCCTTTCCCGGCGGGACAAGCTGAATGACGTTCTGCGCGGCATCGCCGCCGCGCGCGAGGCCGGGCTGAAGGTCAAGCTCAACACCGTGGCGCTGAAGGGCATGAATGAGGAGGAGATTCCCTTCCTCATCGAATGGGCCCATTCGCAGGGCCATGACATCACCCTGATCGAGACCATGCCGCTGGGCGAGGTCGAGGAAGATCGGGTCGATCATTATTTGCCGCTGCCAGTAATCCGCGACGAGCTGGAGAAGCGCTGGACGCTGGTTCCCAGCGATGCGACCACGGGCGGGCCTTCGCGCTATGTCGATGTAGCGGAAACTGGTGGGCGGCTTGGCTTCATCACGCCGCTGACCAATAATTTCTGCGCTGGCTGCAACCGCATTCGGGTGACTGCCACCGGCCAGCTCTATGCCTGCCTTGGCGGTTCGGAAAAGGTCGATCTGCGCGCTGCGCTGCGTTCGGACGAGCCGGAGCGGAACCTGGCCGAGGCGCTGGATTTGCTGATGCAAATCAAGCCCGAACGGCACCATTTCCGCATCGAACGCGGCGCCGGGCCTGCCCAGCCGCGCCATATGTCGCTGACGGGCGGCTGATCCATGGCAGTGAAGTTCGTTTTTCTCGGCAAGCTTGCCGATCTTGCTGGCACGCATGAGTTCGAATTGACCGAGGCGGACGGCGAGTTCGACTGGACGGACCTGCTGGCCTGGCTCGAAGTCTGGAGCTCGCGCGATCTGGCCGCTGCCGTGGCGGGCGAAAAGGTGCGCATCGCCGTCAATGGCGCGCTGCTTGGTGACAAGAAGGCGCTGTCTGCGATGGATGGGGACGAGGTTGCATTCCTTCCCCCGGTCAGCGGCGGCTGAGATGCGGGACGTTCGGCTGCTGGCCTCGGCTTTCGATCCGGGCGTGGAAGTGGATCGTTTCACCGCTGCCCATCCCGAAGCGGGGGGCGTTGCGGCCTTTGTCGGCAAGGTGCGCCCGACGGATGGATGCGAGGCGCTGGAGCTTTCCCATTACGAGCCACTGACCTTGCCGGGCATGGACGCCCTGGCGGAAGAGGCGCTTGGGCGATTCGATCTGACGGGCATATTGCTGGCACACCGCGTGGGCGTTCTCGGGCCAGGTGAGCCGATCGTGCTGGCGGTTGCCGCTGCGCGTCATCGCCGCGCCGCGATCGAGGCGGTGGACTTCGCCATGGACCATCTCAAGAGCGACGCCTGGTTCTGGAAGCGCGAGAAGCGGGCGGATGGCTGGCACTGGATCGAGCCGCGCGAGCAGGATCATGCGGATCTGGCCCGCTGGAACCCCAGTCACGCGTGAAAGATTCGCGGGTGTTCAGCCCGCGAGTTGGGAATTGAGCGAATCCATCAGCCGGTCTTCTTCATCGACCAGCTTTTCCACATCGCTGCGCACTGATTCGATTTCGCCAAGCTCAAGGCCTTCGGTGCGGGCATTTACATAAAGCAGGTCGAGATCGGCCAGCGAGGTCATGGTTTCGCTGCGAATACCCGCCAGATTGCCAAGTGCGACCTGGGCGACAGACCATTGTTCTGCCCCGATCCCCGCACCGCGCGCGGCGGCCACTTGTGTGCGGGCCTTGTCTGCCGCAGCGAGAAAACGATTGTGGGAGGCAAGGGCCGCGGCCTTCAATCCCTCGATACGGCCCAGCGTTTCCGCGGCTTGCGGGGCAGGAACGAAGGGCTCGGGCTTCACCGGTTCGAACACGCCGCTCGCCCGTTCCGCATCGCGGATGGACAGGGAAGGGTAGGTGCCATCATCTTTGGCGCAGCCGGCAAGAGCAGCAGCTGCGGCGAGGATGGCGGCAAAAGGCGGCAAGAATGAAGCGCGCAAGGTCATGCCTTAAGCCATAGCATGGCGGGCATACCTTTCCAGCTTCTTGCGAAAGCGGGCGCTCTGCCGTTGACAGGATGGGGAGCTTCTACTAACGGCAGCCATCTTTCCGGCGCCCTTCCGGGGGCGCGCGGCGCGTCGCTCATTGCTCGAGATTCGGTTTTTCCGGTTTCGGTTCAAAGGCGGGGCGGCACAGCAGTAGAATGGATGCAGGTACCATGTTCGCAGTAGTGCGCACGGGCGGCAAGCAGTATCGGGTTGCCGCCGGAGACAAGATCGCGGTTGAAAAGCTCGCTGGCGAAGCCGGCGACACGATCGTGCTGGGTGACGTCCTTCTTGCCGGTGACGGCGGGGATCTGGCGGAAGCTGGCAAGGTGACGGTGTCGGCCGAGATTATCGCTCAGGCCAAGAGCGAAAAGGTGATGGTGTTCAAGAAGCGCCGCCGCCACAATTATCGCCGCCGCAACGGTCACCGTCAGCAGATGACGCTGCTGCGCATTCTCGCCGTGGGCGAAGGCAAGGCTCCGGCTGCCAAGAAGGCTGCTGCGAAGAAGGCCGCCGCCCCCGAAGCGGAACAGGCATAAGCTCGAGTTACGGAGTAAGACGAGATGGCACATAAAAAAGCAGGCGGTTCGTCCCGTAACGGTCGCGACTCGGCGGGCCGTCGCCTTGGCGTGAAGAAGTTCGGCGGTCAGGAAGTGATCGGCGGCAACATCATCATTCGCCAGCGCGGAACCAAGGTCTATCCGGGCGTGAATGTCGGCATGGGCAAGGATCACACCTTGTTTGCGCTCGCCGAAGGTCGCGTGCGATTCCACGATGGCAAGCTCGGCCGTAAATACGTCTCTGTAGACGTAATGGCTGAAGCCGCCGAATAAGCGGACGGTTCATTGAAGGGCCGTCCTACGGGATGGCCCCGCCGGAGTCTTAATCCGGCCGTCAGAGGGAGAGGGGCCTGACCCGTCTCCCTCTTTTCGCGTCTCCCTCGCAACGTTTGGCCGCAAAGCCTGTGCTTTCGGCAATAGTCCTGTCACGTTCCGCAATCAGTGGGGCGTGGCGGCGCGAGAGGAGGTAGCCATGTTCCATCGTAGTGAAAGATTGCTGCTCCGGCCGGGCTGGCTGGAGGATGCAGGCGAACTGTTCGCTCGGATTGCGGATGAAGCGATTGTCCGCAATCTGGCAAATGCGCCTTGGCCATATCGGCAGGAAGATGCCGAAAGCTGGTTGGCGCAGCCCAAGTCACGTAAATTCCCGACATTCCTGCTCACCTTGCCCGGCGCAAGTGGCAGCCCCATCATCGGGGCTTGCGGCCTTGGCGCGGCAGAGCAGGGGCCGGAGATCGGTTATTGGGTTGCCCGCGACTATTGGGGCCAGGGTTACGCCACAGAGGCGGCCAGAGCGGTGCTCTCCATCGCCCGGACTCTGGGCCACAGGCGCATCCACAGCCTTCACGCGGCGGACAATCCGGCTTCCGGCCGGGTGTTGCGCAAGGCGGGCTTCGTTCCGACTGGCCGGTTGAGGACGATCCACAGTCTCGGCCGCAATGCCGACATGACGGCCGTTGAATATGCAACCGAACTGGACGGCTGTGTAGGCGGAGATGACCCCGCCATGATGCCGCAAGCCGCCTGACCCCCTCTCGCCGCGCGGGAGGGGGCTCCCCGCAGGTTCAACGGGCCGGAAGAGTCCTTTATGCGGGTGATCGCGCCTTGCGTACGGCCTTGCGGGGTTCCTTGAGAATCGCATCCGCAAATTCGCTGTCGTAAAGCTGGATCAATTCGCGGTCGTCGGTCTTCCAAGGGTGAAAGCCCGGCAGGAAATAGGCAATCCAGGCCGGAAGGATCGACCGCAGTACGCCGGGCCGGGCCAGAAGATACCAGGCCAGTCGCCGCTTGGCGGTCCAGCCAGTAATGCCATCCTGCGCCAGCAGATCGAGCGTGTCCGAAATGCGGCCTCTCACGAAATTACGCCCGGCCAGCACCATCAGCAGCGATTTGACCCACCAGCGCCGGAAACGGGGCCAGTGGCGCGTGGCGTGAAGCCAGGTGTCGTAAGTGACGCCCTTATGCTCGATCTCTTCGACAGCGTGCCAGCGCCACAGATGGCTCGCCTCCGGATCGGCATTTTCATAATGTCCCAGGTGGGTCAGCGTGTGATGGGCGATGATGGCGGTGAAATGTTCCAGCGCCATGGATGCCGCCAGATTGGCCAGGCTCGGCCGGGTCTTCGTGGCTGCCACCGCATCAGCCAGCCGCGCTTCGATGTGCGAAATATCGTAACCCGCATTGTTCAGCATCCGGTTGAATGCCACATGTTCGCGGGTGTGATTGATTTCCTGCCGAATGAAGGCCCGAATCTCTGCCTGCAGCCGGGGCGGCGCACCTGTGCGGTTGGCCTTCAGATGTTCTATGAAGAAGCTTTCCCCCACCGGGAAGGCAATGGACAGGGAATTGTGCCAGGCAGTTGCCACCGGGTCGCCATTAAGCCACCATCGGGGTGGTGGAGCATTGCGGCGGAAGCGACGGTTGCGGGGACGAATCGAAAGTTCGTCCGCATCCTTGCCGAGTGGCATTGCGGCCTCTAGGTCGATTTTGAAGGGTGCGGACATAGTCGGAATATCGCCAAAACAGCTTGCTATTATGTCAACAAGGAAACGCCTGACTCCTGAGGAAAGCCGGCTCGCCGCGCTTGAAGCTGCCCGCGCCCAGTTGATTGAGGCGGGGCCGCAAAGCGTGACGTTGAAGGCCGTGGCCGCCCGGATCGGGCGAACCCATGCCAATCTCCTCCATCACTTCGGTTCCGCCGCAGGGTTGCAGCGGGCCTTGGGGGGGTATCTGGCGGAGACTGTTTGCCAAACCATTGCCGAGGCAGTGCGGGCAACCCGTAGTGGGGAGGGTAGCCCACGCGAAGTGGTGGACCTTACCTTCGATGCTTTCGACAGTGGGGGGGCTGGCGCGCTGGCCAGCTGGATGCTGGCATCGGGCAATGAAGATGCGCTAGATCCGGTCATCGAGACTATCCATGCCTTGGTGGACGAACTGACGGCGGTTGAAGGCACTCGCAAGGATGAGGCAGAAGCGGTGCGCCAGACTACGCTAACGCTGGTCCTGCTCGCCCTGGGCGATGCGCTTATGGGAGAGCGCATGTCGGCTTCGCTCGGCCTGCCGCGCGGCACGGCGCGAGCGCATGCGGAAGTTATGCTCCTGGCTCAACTGGCCGGCCAGCCTACGCGAAGCTAGCTTTCTTCGGCCTCGCTCCCTGCTTCGATGGCTTTGCGTTGCCAGGCTGGAATCAGGTCCAGATCGATATTCTCGACGCGTAGATGATCCACCGCGTAACCTTGCGCGGGATAGGCGATGCGGCGCCTGCTTTCATCGGAACGGTCCAGGGGGACGATTACCAGCCTGCGGTTGACCTTTTGCCGCCAGTTCATGCGGGCGGTATTCTCCTGCCCGACATAGCACCCCTTGCTGAAACTCACGCCGTTGAGGTCGGCCGCGTTGGTTTCCAGCCAAAGCACATCGCCCAGTTCGGCCCGCCCTTCCGGCACGCCCAGCGACAGCCGCTGGGCCAGCCAGGCCTCGTCCGCGCTTTCATCATCCGGGGAAATGGGAGCGATCCAACGCTGGCCCAGCGCCAGCATCCGCGGATCGCGCGCGCCGCCGTCACCCGGCTCAGGCTCCCAATGGATGCCGTGCATATCGTCGCGCTCAATCGCGATTTTGCGCCGCAGGCGGTAGAGCGAAAGGCGCTTTACCAGCTCGTCCGCCGCCTCGCTTTCGCAGTCGAGCAGGAGGCCCTTGCCGTCTGGCCAGACATGGAATTCGAACAGCGTCTTCCCTTGGGCGCTCAGCAATCCGGCCCATACGGGTAGCAGGCCGGTAACGTCATTCGTAACAAGGCCCTGAAGGAACCCCCTGACGTCTTCCCCTTCATCAAGAGGTGTGAGCCGAACCAGAGCGCGCGAGAAGAGCCGTGTTTTTGTCATGGGGGGAAAGTGGCATCGACGCGATGAAAATCAATCCCTTGCGCATGCTCGTGAGCGGTCAGAGGCCATTCCCATCCCGGCGCGATTTCCTGCCCTTTGACGACTGCCAAGAGGCAATTCGATTTTCTTGCGGTTTCAACTAGTTGCTAACTAATGCTCATGATAGTCTGTGAAATCTGATTGTTGGATATGGAGTTCCTTAATTCGCAGAGCAGAGGCGATTATAGCGAGCGGAGGGAACTCGGATGGCAGTCGGGCTGTTTGAACGAGGGGTTGGTTGTAAATTTTAGTGATGTTTGGTCATCACTTGGGGACGTGTTTCCTCCAGGCTAGGGGAGTAAATATGGACGCTCGAACTTTCGGTCTTCCGATTGAAAAGCAGGGAATGGAACCACAGGCACCTCAGACTGGCGAAGATGGGCAGGAAGACCGGCGCAAGGACGGCCGGACGACTGCCGTTTATCGCCCCGTCCTGCTGGAGGCAGAGGGCTTTGCAGGCTTCTGTCTGTTGCGGAACCTGTCTTCCAGCGGAATGATGGGCGTTGCCTATGCCGATTTCGCGCTGGGCGAGGTAGTGAGCGTGCAGTTCATGCCCGATCTTGCGGTGACGGGCAGGGTCGTCTGGTCAAAGGAAGGCAAGATCGGGGTCGAGTTCGATCAGGAGATCGATCTGGCCGATGTGCTCAGGAACATGGGCGGCAGCCATTCCGAGAGTCACCTCAACCGGGCCCCTCGTCTGCCTATCCGTTGCGAGGGGGAGGCTTTGCTGGGCGATCTTCGCTTGCGGCTGACCGTAAAGGATATTTCGCAGCGTGGCCTCAAGGCGATCCTTCTCTCCGTTCGCCCCGGTGACGAAGTAACGGTGCGCCTTCCTGGGCTCGAACCGCGCAAGGCAGTGGTCCGTTGGTCGCAGCAGGATATTGCCGGGCTAAACTTCATCCGGCCTCTGGCATTCGAAGAACTCGCGCGCTGGGCGATTTATTGCCAATCCAGCGAAAATGGCCTGGGCGAGCGCAATATCGCCTGACCCTGCTATCGGCCTATTCCTCGACCGGCATCCAGCGGTCGAAGCTGGCCGCTTGGCCAGAAGGAGTGCCGTTCGGGTCGGAAAGGTTCCAGACAATTGCCTGCTCTATCCGGAAGCATACTCCGGATCGGGCAGTCCGCACTCCGGCATAATCGTCAATGAAGCCGTGCTCGCTGACGCGGGCTAGCATGTGGGCCCGTTCATCGCGGGCGAGCGGTCTGGCCGAAAGGCGTGAGGGCAAGCGGATGAATTCCTCGGCCGGAAATTCGAACAAGCTCAGTGCTGCGCGATTGGCATAGAAGAAGATCGGGTCAGCTTCATTCCCATGGGCGACCAGGACAGCATCGAGATTCCAGAGCGCGGCTTCAACCGCTGCGCCATCCGGAATCAGGTATTTTCCGGTGAGCCGGCTATAGCTGGCGGCTATCTGTTCCAGCCGTGCCTGCCCGGCATGGCTTTCCATCAGGCGCCGCTCCGCCTCCCAATCGCGTTCTTCGCTCATGCGAAGCTGCTAGCGATGCGGGCCGCGAAACGATAGGGGGCACGCATGGCCGACTCCACGACAATCACAATCCGCCGCCCGGATGACTGGCATGTTCACCTGCGCGATGGCGCGGTTCTGGCAGGGGTTCTGCCTTATACCGCGAGGCAATTCGCCCGTGCGATCGTGATGCCGAACCTTACGCCGCCAGTGGTCGATGTGGCGGAGGCGGTGGCCTATCGCGAGCGTATTCTTTCCGCGCTGCCGGATGGGGCGGATTTCACGCCCCTGATGACGGCCTATCTGACCGACGATACCGATCCTGAAGAACTGGCGCGTGGCCATCGGGAA
>MKUB01000058.1:0-17749 GCA_001898545.1 Sphingomonadales bacterium 63-6
ATCTGGCTCGCAACTGACGGTCGCGCAGCTGGAAGATCGCTTCGCTGCCCGTTTCGATGATCTTAGCTTGCGTGAACGCCAGGTTTGCGCGCGTGCTGCAATCGGAATGAGCGTGGAGGCGACCGCGATCGACCTCGCCATCGCCAAGACCTCGGTGCTGACCTATCGCCGCCGTGCTTACCACCGCCTGCAGGTTACGAGCCCCTTCGAATTGTGCTCTCTCGTGACCCATTAGGGGATGCCGCCGCACACTTTTTTGGGAGGGTGCGAGGTGGCCCTTAGGGCGCCCGGAGACCTCGTTGCAGCCACAAGAGATTAATCGGGATCGTCCTCGCCTGGGGCCCGGTCCTCGTTCTGCCGTTGGCTCTTGCGTCCCATCAGGTGCAGCGTCAGGAGCAGGCCCGCGAATGCCGCGACGATGGCGCCGGAATAGCGCCAATCCCCCCAGATGCCGAGCCCGGCAAGCTGCTGGATGAAATTGCTCTGCCCAAGCAGAAAAATCAGAATCTGCAACACCAGGAAATATTTGGCGAATCTTCTGAATTTCTCCAAGAGTGGCCTCGAATCCCCGGAATGGTGCAGTCAGTGCGGCTCGAGTTTGGGATCCTTGTGTTCTTCGATATAATTTTCCATGAATTCGACGTTTTTGAGCAGACGTTCGTCTTCAGGCGAATATTCGCAGGCGATACGGGCATGTTTCAGCGCGACTTCATGCATGCCGATATTCCAGGCGCCCAGTGCGGCCAGATCGTGCGGGACCGAGCCATAGCAATGCGGATCGCGTACGAAGCGATCCGGCGGGGGCGACAGGGATAGGGCCTTGGCCGCTGCGGCATAGCAATTGGGCCAATCCTTGGTCTTGTAATAGGCTTCCGCCAGCGCAACCCAGGGTTCGCGCACGATCGGCAGATCGGCGATTGCCTTGTGATACCAGGACAGCGGATCCTGGCCCAGCCCGTCCAGGCATTTGCCGATGAAGATCATCGCGGCCACCCGTTCCGCCGTGAAATGGCCGTTCATGTCCAGATAGCGCTGGAATTCCGTAATCGCCTCTTCATAGCGGCGATTGTAAAAGAACTCGCGCGCCAGATAATACGCCATGCGAGGCTCATCCGGCTCGGCCTTTACGGCGCGTTCCAGCATGGAGAGATAGGCGCTGCGGCTCTTTTCCGGGTCGGGATAATGGTCCACCTGCAGGCCGTTCACCACCACGAACCTGTCTTCCACTCCATCCGGATAAAGCGCCTCGTGGCAGATATGGCGCCAGAAATAGCCGAAGCGGGAATGGATGCGTGCGTTGAGGAACTGAACGCCCGGCGAGCCATCCGGCAGATGGCTGTAAACGAGCAGATATTGTCCGCGCGTGGTGCCTTCCACCCACGCTGCCTCCAACTTCTCGCGCCAGCCTTCGCTCAGCACTTCGTCGATATCCAGCGCAAAGCATATGTCGGCATCTTCCGGAACCAGCGAAAGCGCCGCGTTGCGTGCGTGATCGAACCGCCAGGGCTGGACCTTGATCTGGTGGACAAGCGCCCCGCGAGCCCGGAAGAGATCCTGCGTCCCGTCAGTCGATCCCGTATCGGCGATCACCACGTAGTCCGCCCCTGCACAGGCATCCATGAACCGATCGACGAACTTCGCCTCGTTCAGGCAGATACCATAGATCGCTATCTTCATTGTCTTCCGTTCTCGGCTGCCCCTGACATGCAGGGGATCAGAGAGCCTTTTCCTTGTAGAATTCGAGGTTGTTCGCCAGCCTTTCCTCGTCCGGCGCCAGTTCCAGCGCCTGTGCTCCCAGGCTGACCGCTTCGGCATGGAGGCCCAGGTGATATGCGGCGAGGGCGGCCGTATCGTATAGGCTGTAGCCCCACAGATCAGGCCGATCGACATAGGTGTTGGATTTGTTTTTGACGGCCAGCCCGGATTTCGCGGCGAAGTAGCACGCCTCCCAATCTTTCAGATCATAGGCAAATGCGGCCAGATCCGCCCATGGCTCACGGGACCACGGCGCCTCGCCAACAGAGCGTAGATACCAACTGCGGGCTTCCTCTTCCCGGCCCAGCTTGTGATGGGCCTTGCCGAGCAGGCGTTGGGCCCAGCACCGCTCCAGCACCCAGGTGTCTGGCATGGCGAGAAAATCTTCGAGTGCCTTCACCGCTTCATCCCACAGGGAATGGTATGTAAACTCCCGCGCGAGGAAGAAGGCTGTGCGCGGGCAGGCAGGATCTTCCGCGTGAGAAAGGCGCAACAGATCGAGATATTGCCCCCGTGGCTTCGTCGGATCGGGCAGATGGGTGATCAGCGTCATATCCGAAACGCAGAAAGTTTCCGTCAGCCGGCGATCGATTTCCAGAGCTTCATGGCATGGGTGACGCCAGAAATAGCCCTGCCGTTTGTGGACCTTGTTTCCCTGGAAGAGGACGCCCTCGCTCCAGTCAAACTGATAGCGCATGCGTGTGGCTTCGCTGGTCCAGGTCTTCTCGATTTCCGCCCTCCAGCCGGGCATCATGACTTCATCGAGGTCCAGCGCGATGCAGATGTCGGCGTCGGACGGAACAAGTGCCAGCGCAGCATTGCGGGCATGATCGAACCGCCAGGGGGCGATGCATATCGGATAGACACTGGCGCCCTGATCACGGGCAAGTCGGACCGTCTCGTCAGTGCTGCCGGTATCGGCGATGATAATGTAATCCGCGTCCGCCGCTGACTGGCAGAAGCGTTCAACGAAGGCCTCTTCGTTTTTGGAAATGGCGTAGACCGCAATCTTCATTGCACCGCACTGCCGATAGTGTTTCCGCAAGCAGGGATTGTTCGCCGGCTCGCCAATTGTCAAATTCCGGTCGGCTTTCTTCCCCGGATGCCGTCACGATGACGAGCATCCGGGCCGATATGCCGCATCAGGCGTGTTGGCGGCCGATCCGAAGAACGGCCGCCAGCAAAGCTTAAGGAACGAACCCGGTGGGACCCGTGGGACCTGTGGGACCGGTCATGCCAGTCATGCCCGTAGGACCTGTGGGGCCGGTATCTCCGGTCGGACCCGTGGGCCCGGTCATGCCGGTATCTCCGGTCGGACCCGTAGGCCCGGTCATGCCGGTGCTGCCAGTCGGACCCGTAGGACCAGTCATGCCGGTATCGCCAGTCGGACCCGTAGGACCAGTCATGCCGGTATCTCCGGTCGGACCCGTGGGCCCGGTCATGCCGGTGCTGCCAGTCGGACCGGTAGGACCAGTCATGCCGGTATCGCCAGTCGGACCCGTGGGACCAGTCATGCCGGTGTCGCCGGTCGGACCCGTAGGCCCAGTCATGCCGGTGCTGCCAGTGGGGCCGGTGGGACCAGTCATACCGGTGTCGCCGGTCGGACCCGTAGGGCCAGTCATGCCAGTGTCGCCAGTTGCGCCCGTAGGACCAGTCGCTCCAGTGCTGCCAGTTGCGCCCGTGGGACCAGTCGCTCCGGTGCTGCCAGTTGCGCCCGTGGGGCCGGTCGCTCCGGTGCTGCCAGTTGCACCCGTTGCGCCAGTCGCTCCAGTGTCACCAGTTGCACCCGTCGGGCCGGTTGCCCCCGTGTCGCCAGTAGCGCCCGTCGGGCCAGTCGCTCCGGTTTCCCCGGTGGCTCCCGTCGGGCCGGTTGCCCCGGTGTCGCCAGTAGCACCAGTGGCGCCAGTTGCTCCGGTTTCCCCGGTAGCGCCCGTCGGACCAGTGGCGCCAGTAGCGCCGGTCGCCCCTGTTGCGCCAGTCGCACCCGTTTCCCCCGTGGGGCCAGTTGCACCGGTCGCGCCAGTGGGGCCGGTCGGGCCGACAATTCCCGTAAGGTCGTGCTTGGCCTTCTCCGTGGCGAGCACGGCCTGGTCGAATGCCAGATAGGTCGGCCGGCCATCCTGCCGGTTGCGATCGATAAGCGACTTGTTGCCGCCCCCGAAATTGATGCGAACACCCGCCATCGCGGACTGCGCCCAATCGTCATTATACAGGCCATCGACAAACAGGACGACGGCAGTGCTATTGCTGCTGCTGACCTGATATTCCAGCCCGCCCGCCAGATAGTGATCGCCGCCGGAATAGCGGTGACCGGCAGAAATGCGGAAATTGTCGGTGGGGTAATAGGCAAGATCGACGATATCGAAGAAGCGCGTCTCGATCGTGCCGGTTTCGACGCCCGCCAATGCTTCAAGGCTGAAACGATTGAGATAGGCTTCCCCGCCCACGCCGATGCGGGCCAGCGAGTAGCTCGCCGAAGCGCCGCCCTCGTCGAGGCCGTTAAAGGCGTTTGCGATGGAGTAACTGCCATACAGCCCGATCGCGCCCACCTTGGGATCGCGCACATAGAACTGGCCGCCAAGACCAGCGAATAGCGCGCTGTCGGCAACCGCAGTGCCGGCATCGATCTGGAATCTCGTATTGTCGCCAACAGGAACGGCGACGGAGCCGATCAGAGCGCCTGCCCCCGTGCCTTTGCCCAGCACGCCGCCGCTGACGGCAACATTGCCGACAACGCCCGGCTTGGCGGGCATGGACGGGGTGGCTGCGGATGGCGTTCCGGCTGCGGCAGTGCCGCCATTCGTTACAATGTTGCTGGCTGCAAGCGTGCTGACGCCAGAGGCGCCACCCGGCAACACATTGCCCGGGGAGGTAGCTTCGCCGGCTTTGACCGACGCGATCTCCGCGCGCATCTGCTTATTTTCGATTTCGAGTTCTTCGATCTTGGCTTTCAATTCGCGCAAAACTGCTGCGACATCGTCAAGATTCTCGATCTCCTGTGCTGAAGCTTGTCCCGCATAGGTGAACAGCGAGCTGCTACAAAAGAGAGCAGCAACAAGTCGTGACCGTTTCAATTTCCAGTTTCCCCCATTTCATTGGAAACAGCATTTTTACCGGGCAGAATCCCGGTGGGCGGCGTCCCCATAGCGCCCGCAGCTGACCATCAATTTTTTGAAATCGTGCCCCCTTCGATCGCTATCCCCCTTAATTGACAGCGATGTAATTACCAAAGGTAAATCAACTCTAAACCTTTGTAAGTTGGAAAATACGGTCGTTTTGTCGTCCTAGAATGGTCCTCAGCTCCATAAATGGGGCTGCGCCTGGGCTGACCTCGCCACGAAATTCTGCGGGATGAACTCGCCCATCTCCCACCGCTCCTAAACTCCTTCCTGTTTCCCCGGATTAGTCCTTCAAGCGGGGCGAAATACGCCTCGCATTTGAACGGGCTGCTTGCCGGCGAGGGATGCGATGGTTGCGATTTTTACGGGGCTTGGTGCGGGTTTCACGCGCAGTTCGGGCAATCTTCTGGGAGGGGCGGGGCAACTCGGCTCCGCGCTGCTCGGGCGAAGCGGAGATAATGTCTCGGTTAACGCGGCGACCGGTAATCTGCTGATCAGCCATCAGGACGAATTCCTGATCGGTCTCGGCCCCGATGCTGCGATCTCGCGAAGCTATAACAGCCTGCAGGACGTAGCCGACGGCGACAATGGCGACCATTGGCAGCAAAGCACGACGCGCAGGGTCTTTGGCCTGACGGGGACGGTGAACACCGCCGGCAGCACGGTCAGCCGGCTGGGGGCAGACGGCTCGGTGATCGTTTATGGCTGGGACGCCGGCCGGAATGCCTATGTGACCAAAGACGGCGCAGGGGCCTTCGATACGCTGATCAAATCAGGGTCCGAGTGGGTCTGGACCGACGGCGATAGCCAGGCGAAGGAATATTACGAAGCGGCCCAGGCCTCCGGCGAATATCGTATCCGTTCGGCCGCAGATATTGACGGGAATGCGCTGACCTTCACCTATGTCGCGGGCTCCGACAAGCTCGACAAGGTCACTACTGCCGATGGAAGCTGGACCCAATATAGCTGGAGCGGCAATGCTGTCACTCAGGTGGTCACCGGCTACACCGATCTTGCCACGCAGACCGGCAAGACGCTGACCCGCATACGCTATGGCTATGACGGGCAGGGGCGGCTCGAAACCGTCACTACCGACCTCACTCCAGGCGACAATTCGGTGGCCGATGCCGATGTCTTTGTCACCACTTACACCTATGACGGTGCGACCAACAGGATCGCATCGATCAGCCAGTCGGATGGGGCCCTGCTGGCAGTGACCTATGACGGCGCGGGGCGGGTCCTGACGCTGACGCAGACCGTCGCCTCGGGCGTCACACGGGTCACTACGTTCGCTTACGGGGCGAGCCACACGGAAGTCACCGGCCCGGACGGTCAGGTCACCCGGCTCGACTATGATAGCCAGAACCGCCTCACGCAGCTCACCGCTCCGCCCGCTACTGCCGGCGCTGCCGCGCAGACGGTGCAGTTCTCCTATGACGCAGACGGCAATCTCCACACGGTGACCGATGGCAAGGGCAAGGTCACGCGGTATGCCTACGATGCGAATGGCAATAATACTAAGGTCACCGATCCGACCGGTCGAATTGTCACGCGGACCTATGACGAGAACAATCGCCTGATCACCGAAAAGAGCGTCGGCTCGGATGAGAGCGGGGCGAAAGTTACGCATTATGCGCAATATGCCTATGATACCGAGGGGCATCTGCGCTTCACGGTCGACGCGGCGGGGCGGGTCACGGAATATCGCTACACTGCGGCCGGCCAGCTCGCCCGCACTATCTCCTATGCCGAACATTCCCGCACTGCAGGGGCCGCCGCGATCGGCAATGCGGAAATGGAAGCCTGGGTTGCCTCCTTGGCGGATCGCAGCTCAGTGCGAGTTGCCGAGAATGTCTATGATGCGCGCGGTAATCTGGTGCTTGGCAAAGCCTATGGGACTGCCGACAGTTCGGGCAATCCGCTCACCAGCGAGGGCGTCACCACTGTTCATTACGTCTACGATCAGGCGGGCAATTTGCGTGAGAGCTGGCGAGAGGGGCAAGCGCACGAGACTTTCCTCTATGACGGGATGGGCAGGCTTTATTCCTCGACTGACAGGAATGGCGGGACCACAACGGTCACCTTCATCGGTGGCGGCACCACTACGACGGTTACCACCGCGGCCGGGCTGACGACGACTTCGGTCTATAACCGGGCGGGCGAATTGATCAGCCTGACCCAGAGCGGCGCGGGCCTCACTGTCGGCACTGCAACCTATGAATATGACGCTGCCGGGCGTCTGCGCGTGGCGACGGATGCCAGCGGCCGCTCGAGCTACATCTATTACGACAAAGCTGGCCGTAAGGTCGCCACGGCGAATGAGCGCGGTGAAATCACCGAATACCGCTATGATGCAGCCGGTCGCCTTGTCGCGACGATTGCCTATGCCAACGCGCTGGCGGGCACGAACAAGGCTGCTTTTGAAAATCCGGCCTCGTCAGCAGATTTTGCGAGCCTGCGTCCCGCTGCAAGTTCCGCCGATGTGTGGGCATGGACCGTTTATGACGATGCCGGCCGGGTGATCCAGGCGATCGATAATGGCGGCGTGACCGTCACTAACGAATATGACAGTTCCGGCCGGCTGGTTAAGTCCATCGCGTGGTACAATGCGCTTTCTACGGCCCAGCTCAATGCGCTCAGGGTGGCCGTGCCCACATCATCGGTTCTGCCCGCAGCACACGCCCGGGATGTGGTCGCGCGCAGCTTCTACAATGCAGCTGGTCAGCAGGTCGGCGTGCTGGATGGCGAAGGCCACCTTACCGAGACGATCTACGATTCCGCGGGGCTGGCCGTGGAAACAATCGCCTATGCCACCGCCACCAGGCCCGCTGATCGAGCAAGCGGAACCTTCGAGACGTTGAGGGCCTATGTCGCCGGCAGCTCGACAGTCGATCGGGTCGGCTACTCGATTTACGATGGCCAGGGGTTGCTGCGCTTTGCCATCGATGCGCAAGGCGGGGTCGTCGGGTACAATTACGATGCGGCCGGGCGGGCTGTCAGCGTCACCGCCTATGCCACCCAACTCGATCTGAGCGCACTTTCCGATCGCAGCTTCGACGCGGTCAAGGCCGCCGTGACGGCCAATTCTGCCGACCGCACAAGCAGGACGGTTTACGACGCTGCCGGGCGCGAAGCCTATATGGTAGATGCCCAAGGCGGCGTGATGGCCTTCTCCTACGATATTGCAGGGCGCGTCACCAAGGTGGTGGCGTTCGACAATCTTTACAGTTCGGGCGTCACGCTCTCTGCGCTGGATAATTGGGCGGCGAATTCCGCACAGTCTGGAGACACGGCCAACCGCATCACCCGTAACTGGTACGATGCGCGCGGCAAGGTGGTCTATGCCCTCGATGCCGAGAATTTCGTCACCGGTTATACTTACGATCAGGACGGCCGCGCGCTGTCGACCACGCGCTATGGCGGCCCAAGGGTTGCCGTCAGCGATTCAACCACGGTCGCGCAGCTTGTGCCGCTGCTGGCCGGAGCGCCGACCACTAATGCCATCACCGTCAGCCAGACCTACGATGATGCTGGCCGCGTGCTTACCACTACGGATGGTGAGGGCTATGTCACCCGCAATACATATAATGCGCTTGGCCAGCTGACCGATGTCTATGTGGCGGATGGAACGGCGGATCAGGTCCGCACTCATTATGAATACGATGGCGCTGGAAGGGTCAAAAAACAGTTCTTCGCTTACGGCGAGGCCGAGGCAATCTCGGTGCAGTTCACGTATGACGGGCTGGGCAACCAGACCAGCGTAACTGACGCCAATGGCAACACCACCAGCTTCACATATGACAAGCTGGGCCGTGTGCTGACCACAACCAACGCGCTGAACGGGGTCACCACTTACGTCTACGACAGTTTTGGCCATGCAGTGAAGGCAACCGATCCGCTTGGTAAGGCAACCTATAACTATTACGACAATCTCGGTCGTCTCGTCGCAACGCGCGATGCGAGCGGTTATGTCACGGCAACCCGTTACAACCGTTTCGATGAGGCGGTGGAAACGGCACGCTTCAGCATCGCGATGACCAATGCCGGTGAAGCAGGGGTCGCGCTCCTTGACCCTGCCGACATGCCAGCGCCCTCCGGCGATTTGCTCGCCCTTTACAATCAGTTGCAGGCGGCCGCCAACGCGCTTGATGGTCCCGCTACCACAGCGGAAGCGACGGCAGCACAAGCACAGGCCGCCGCGGATGCAGCACTGGCCTATGCAGAGAACCTGCCTGATGCGGCTGATGTCCAGGCAGCCTATGATGCTGCCGCACAGGCTCAGGCTGCAGCCAATGCCGCACAAGCCGCCGTTGTTCAGGCCGCGGCCGCTGCTGCAGCCGCTGCTGCTGCAATCTCCCCGCTCCAGACTGTCGCCGATGCATCTCAGGCCAATGCGGACGCACTCCAGGCCGCAGCGGATCAGGCTGCCGCCGACGCGGCGCTGGCGCAGGCGAACGCCGATGCTGCTCAGGCCCTGGCCGATGCCGCGCTGGATTATCTCCAGTCACTTCAGGGGCCCGATCCGGCGCAGGTCCAGGCGGCCTATGACGCCGCCGCCGCGCTCCAGACCATAGCTGACGGGCTGCAGGCGACAGCCGATCAGGAGGCCGCCAGCGCAGCCTCCGCCCAGGCTGCTGCCGTTACTGCTCAGAATGCCGCAAATGCTGCAGCGGCCACAGCTGCCCAGAAGCAAACGGCTTACAACAACGCCGTAACCGCCGCGGCCAATGCACAGGCAGCCTATAATACTGCCTCGCAGCAGGCGGCCGATGCTCTGGCTGCGGCCAATACCGCGACTACGGCCTATAACAACGCGGCGGCGGCGGTCACCAGCCAGCAGAGCACCGTCAATACTCTCGCAAACCAGCTTTCGAGCAACGCAGTCAAGCAGGCCTATGCCAACCCGATCCCACCGCTGCAGGCATATTCCAACTCTCTGCAGGCGACAGTCAACGATCTCCAGTCGCGGATCGATGTACAGGTCGCCTCGATGTCTTCCCTGACTCCTGAAGCTCAATATTACTATTATCTTCAGTATATTCAGCCTTTGCTCGAACAGCAGCAGGCTTACAGTTCCACCAAAAATGCCGTCGATAACGAGATTGCAAGTTTGCAGGCAGGCAATCCGCTGAGTTACTCCGGCAAATCCTATATCAATACCTACCGGGGGTTCTCCTCGCAGCAAATCAGCGCCTATCAGACGCTTCAATCAAACTACGATGCCGCCGTGGCGACCTTGGCCACCCGCCAGTCCCAAAAGGCAAGCGCCCAGACCGCGATGAACAATGCGGTGACGCTTTCCAACCAGAAGGCAACCGCGAAAACCACTGCGCTTAATGCCAAGAATGCCGCCGATGCCGCAGTCGTAACCGCCAATACCGCGTTGCAGAACGCCAACACCGCTGCAACTCAGGCTCAGAACGCTGCAAACGCAGCGCAATCCACGGCCAATGATGCCGCCGCGACTGCCGCTTCTGCGCAAGCTGCAGCGGATGCGGCACAGGCTGATGCCGATCAGGCGCTCGCGGCCGCGGATCTGTTGGCCGCGGGCGGAAATGCGGATGTTCAGGCAGCTTACGACGCGGCCGCTCAGGCCCAGCAACTTGCCACCGAGCTGGCCGCGCAGGCCGATGCCGCCCAGGCAGTCCAGTCACAGAAGCAAACCAGCGCCAACGCAGCCGCGGCCGCCGCTGCTGCTGCCGATGCGGCGGTAGACGATCTGGAAGATCAGATCGCCAATTATAGCGGTAGCGGCACAGTCAACTTCGATGCGGAGCGTTCGGCTGCCCTGTCAGGTGCGACCAGTTGGCTGAATGCGCGGGAGAACTGGCTCAACGCTGCGGCGGATGAAATTGGGATCCTAGACAACGGGACCAGTGGCCTCCTGCTGACGGAACTTACGAATTACGCCGCCCTTTATTCGACTGAAGCGGACTATGTTGACGACCTCAATATCCTCAACCGCAATTCCTATATCAACAAATATTATGAAAGCCTGACTTGGCGGGCGAACAATCTTGGGGCCAATCGTTCGGCCGCGCTGGCCGACAAGCTCAGCTGGCTGGTCGATCGTGAACAGGATCTCCGGAATTGGATAGATGGCTATTCCTCTATCCTGGCATTGGGCGCCAATCCGACGCAAACCGTAAACAAGCTCAAACTGCTTTGGGTGCAGGTGCGGGCGGCAATTTACGACATCAACCACAACACCCATTCGACCGGCTGGCCCACCAGCACATCGGCGATCAACAACTTCTACACAAGCGGCAAGAATAACGCCTCGTTCGCCCCTTCCGGAATATCGGGCTCCACTGCTCAAACCTCTACCTATCGTGCCGCTATCGTCATCAATGCCTATTTTGATGTGGCTGCCGCCGTCGGGGAGCCACTCGGCGGCAATGATCCGGCCTATGATGCGTTGCTGGCCGACCTTGCCGAAGCTCAGGCCGATGCTGCCGCTGCGCATGGAGCCTCCCTTGCCGCCCAATCGGCGCTTGCGGCGGCTACCGCCACGGCCAACCAGTTGCGGGCCGATGCTGATCAGGCCCAGGTCGATGCCAATGCCGCGCTTGCCTATGCCGATCAACTGGCCGAGCAATCGGAAACAAGCCCGCAGGAACTGCAAGCTGCGCAGGACGCCTATGACGCTGCGCAGGCTTCTGCAGACGCGGTGCAGGCGACGGCCGATCAGGCCGCTGCCAATGCAATTGCAGCGCAAGCTACGGCCGATGCCGCCCAAGCCGATGCCGATGCCGATCAGGCTGAGGTCGTAGCGGCGCAGGCCGCCGCGGATCAGGCGGCTTCCGACGCAGTCCAGGCGCAGGACGATGCCGATGCCGCCCAAGTCGCTGCCGATGCTGCTCTGGCCAGCGCCCAGCAACTTGAGGCTTCGATCGCCGATCCCCTGGCTGTCCAGGTTGCTTACGATGCTGCGGCACAGGCTCAGGCAGATGCCGATGCCGCGCAGGAAGTTGCGGATCAGCTGCGTAACGATGCGAACGTGGCCCAGGCGAAAGCCGATGCAGCCTATGCCGCCGCGCAGGGCGGGTCAGGAAGCGGAATTCTCGATAATTTCGAGCTTTTCGATCTTTCTCAATTGGGGCCCAAGTCGGCCACATACAATTCATATGACAAGCTTGGCCGGGTGACGCAGCAGATCGATGCCGAAGGCTATGTCGAGACTTCGGCTTATGACGCGTTCGGTCAGTTGACTTCGTTCAGCCGTTATGAGCTCAGCATTTACGGTTCTCTTGGGGGGCAGACCGGCGAGATCCAGGAAGCCTCCGCAAATGTGGCCTCGCTGCAGAAAGTCGCGGATGATCTTGCAGCGCAAGCGGGTACCCGTGCGGCACAAGCAGCGGCCGACCATGCGACTTATGTTTCGCTCACCAACACCGCCCAATCGCTTCGCGCCACCGCGAATTCGAAGCTGAGTACGGCGAACACCCTGCAGCAACAGGCAAATGCAAAGGCGACCAGTCTAGCTCCGCAGATCAATGCCGCTTTCCAGGACTATTTCGTTCAGCTCGCGGCCTTGCTGCCAAACCTGCACCAGAATGCGCTTCACGCTCAGCAGGAGATGGAAAATTGGTATTACAGCCTCACGCCAGAGCAGCTTGCCAATCCGAATGTTGGGGCACTTGCACAATATTATCAAAGCCAGGTTGATCAGGCGTGGGCCCAGTATAATGCGGCCAATGCGGTATTGAACAATCAGGCGAGTTATTCGCCCGGAAATGCTCTGCCGTCGTTCGGAACTTCCATTACGGCGACTTACGATAGTCTTGTCCTGCAGGTTTCAGCTGCGCAAACGGCGGCCAGCAATGCCATGGCTGCCTATGTCACTGCTGACGGGCTTGCCGATAATGCAGAAGCCTCCGCCAGCGCTGCACAGGCCACTGCCAACCAGTCCCAGGCTGCAGCCAACAGCGCCCAGACCCAGGCAAATACCGCGCAAAGCGCTGCCAATGCGGCACTGGCCAACCTGCAGCAATTGCAGGCCGCCCAGTTCAACGGAACGACGCAGTTGCCATCATTCGCATTGGGGCAGCTCGGCGATGCGGCAACGACCAGTTTTGAATATGACCATCGCGGCAAGCTGACCAAGTCGACCGATGCCGAAGGCTTTTCGGAGCTGCACACTTACGACGCGTTTGGCCGGCAGGTGACCTCGGTCGCCAAGTCAAACACGGCGAACAAGACGAGCGCTGAGGGCACGACGACTTACACCTACGACAAGCGTGGGCTCTTGCTGAGCGAAACTCGCCCCGTGAACTCGGGCAGAACCGAATATGAATATGACGGGCTCGGCAACGTCAGGCGCAAGATCGAAGCCGCGGGTTTCGCCGAAGCGCGCACGACCGATTACGTATATAATAAGCTGAGCCGGCTGACCCAGACGATCGGCGAGACGCGAACGGTACTCGACCAGAATGGGCACATCGCGCTCAACCAGAGTTTCAGGCCAACCGAACACGTCACCTATGATGCCAATGGCAATGTGACGAAGACCGTGGACGCCGCCGGCAATCGCACCGTCTTCTTTTACGACAAGCTCAACCGCAAGACCCACGAGATCAACGCGATTGGTGCGCACACTGTCTACACCTACGATGCCGATGGCAATGTGAAGACCATTTCCATCTATGAGGGGAATGGCACCCAGCCCGCTGATGGTGGGGCCGATACGCTGGCGCCGGGTTCCGTTGGGAGCGTTCGCCAGACTGCTTTTGATTATGACAGCCTCGGGCGGATGACCGCGAGCAAGGTTCTCTTGCCGAGCGATTACAAGACCGGTGTCTTGAACGGTTCCTCATGGACCAATGCCACGACCACCGAGCTAATTACCAAATATGAATATGATTATCTCGGCAATGTGGTGAAGCTGACCGATCCGGAAAATAACAGCACTTTCAGCTATTATGACGGGTTGGGACGCAAGATCGCACAGGTGGATGGCGCAGGCTATCTCACCAACTGGTCCTACGATGCGGATGGCAGCGTAGTGAGCGAGCGGCGTTTCGCGACACGCTTTGCCGGAACGCCAGTCAAAACCAATCCTCCTGTCCTTCTTTCCCATGCCGATGATCGGGTGACGCTTTACACTTATGATGAAAATGGAAATCGCCTGACTGAAAAGCGGCTGGGTGTGACCATTTTTAACGGCGTCGACGGCGCTCTGACTGTCGATGCAACGGTCCGTTACGAATATAACGGTCTGGGGCAGGTCATCAAGAAGACCGAGGCGACCGGCGATGCCACCAGCTATTATTATGATGCGGCTGGCCGGTTGTGGAAGGAACGGCGCCAGCAATTTGCGGACTTCCAAGGAAATCAGGTCTCACCGGAACTTCTCTATGGCTATAATGCGCTGGGGGATCTGGTTCAAACGACCCAGACGGGGCTCGGTACTACCGCTGCTCGGGTTACCCAATACACTTACGGAGCAGGGGGCCTGCTCGATACGGTGACCGATGCCGAGGGTAATGTTCACCAGTACTTCTATGATGATCTCGGCCACGTAATCCGTGATCAGTATTTCCGCGCCGGATCGGGAGGCGGGCAGGGCAGGCTTGAAGCGGTTCTCAGCAAATATGACGAACTCGGCCGCGTGATTGAACAGAAGGTAGCGGCATGGATCAATAATGCCTGGCAGCCGGGCGACATCAGCAGGACCGAGTATAACGCCTTCAGTAACGTAGTGCGCAGCGGCATCAATGGGACTTGGCAGCAGGAAAACAAATATGATGCTGCGGGCCGGATGTGGGCGTCCAATTCCGGTGACGGGATCTGGAAATATTTCGGCTATGACAAGAACGGTAACCAGACCATCGCGATCACCAGCGCCGGTGCGGACCTGAACGGCAAGACCTTCAATCAGGCACGGGCTTTGATCGGCGATGCCAACGTCAATGCTACCTACACCGTTTATGATGGTCGCAACCTGGCGGTCCGCATCGTCGAAGAAGGGCGCGAATATGTTGAGAGCGATACAGCCAATTCGGTCATAGCGGCGCTCAACACCTATCGGACATATAACGCCTTTGGCGATGTCGCGAGCGAAACTAACGCCGCTGATGCCAAAATCACCTATAGTTACAATACGATGGGGCGGATGGTCCGTTCGGAAGGCCCGGCGGTCCAGATCACGCTTGAGACCGGCACGCCCAAATGGGTGAAGCCTGCTGAGGATTTCTATTACGATGTCGCGGGGCGCCTCGTCGCCAAGCGCGATGCCAATGGCAGTTACGCGGCCGGCGGCACGAATGCAGCGTCCGCCGCCTCGAAGCTGGCCGACAAGGGTAACCTCACGCGCCTGACTCTGCTCGCAGGAACTGGCTATGGCGGAAACCAGGCGCTCGTCACTGAAGAAATTCGTGCCGATGGCGGTAGAACGCGTACGGCATATGACATTCATGGCGATGCGCGCGTAGTGAATATGCTGTTCGACGGAACGGGCTCAAGCTCCAGCGATATCTGGCTTGAAACCAATCAGACTTTCGACAAACTCGGACGCCTGATTGGGCGTAGGGAGTTGCGCCAGAAATATTCCGCCGGAACCCAGACACTCTATACGGCAGACGATTTCTTCGACAGCTATGCATATGATTTGCTGGGGCAGCAGATCAGGCACGGAAATAGCCATTATAGCACCAGTGATGCCGGAACTGACCGTTATCTGAACGGTAACATCGAAACGACCGATTACGATTTGCAGGGGCGAGTGGTTTCGACACGTGCCTTTGGCGGTGACGTTACGACTTACGCCTATAGCTGGGATTCAGCCATTGCTGCGGGTGGCATCGGCTACGCCGCGCCCGGCGGGTGGAGCAAGGTCACCACTTACGCCAACTCAAAGATGCTGACTGAAAAGACCGATATCTTCGGGCGGCTCACTTACAAGAAGGATTTGGGCGACCACGAAACCAGCTACACATATGATCTGGCGGGGCGACTGACCAAGTCGCAGATCGGATCGACCAGCTACAATTACGAATATTACAACACCGGGCAGGTCCGAAAAGCATTCACCGTCGCCCCGAACTGGACCTATTATACCAGCACGAGCGGAAACGGCAGCACTGCGACAATACATACTTTCTCGAGTACGACCACTCAGAGCGCCGTCTACACTTATGGCGAGGTCGGCAATCGGCTGACTGAATATGGTGAGCTCAAGAACGGTGGCACGACCGTGGTGTGGAAGGATCACACCGCGACTTACGATGCGCTTGGCCGCCTTACTTCCGATACGATGCGACCCACCACTGTCCAGCCGCAGGCTAAAGTCGAATTCGGATATGATGCCAACGGCAATGTAATGATGAAGCGCTCAACCTATCGCTACATGAACGCGGAGGGGGGCTTCAATACTGGCGATGCCACGCAGACGGCTTGGTATCGCTATGACAGCATGAACCGGGTGGTGATCAACAACGGGACGCTGAGCGGCGGGCAGATCATCCTGGGGCAGCCGGTAAGCAGAGATTTCGTCGGCGATCCCTCGCAGGCTATTACTTATAACAAGGCTGGGCAGAGAGCATCCGTCACCACAAACCTCTATTATGACGACTATATCCAGTCTGTCAGCACGCCTTTGGGTAATTTAGAGGGCCACGCGATTACGTATATGGCTGCTGAAACAGAGCGTTATGAATATGACGGCGCCGGCCGATTAAGCAAGATCAAGGTTGCCGGACATGCTTTTTCCCAAAACGCATATATAAATGCGTTGGTTAGCACGTCGCCTAATTTGCCGCAGCCTAAACCGGACGATTTCGTCGTTGCCACGGCTGAGGTGCGTCGTGCCACTTTCTCCTATGATGCGCTGGGACGGCAAACCGGACAAAACACCTATGACAGCGCTGGGACGACCATCGTTCACAACACCAGCACCAATTATAATCCCCAGAACGGCCGGATTGAGACGACCTTCACCTCCACGAAGAAAGATGACGGCAAAACCTACACTCAGTCGATCACCAACTATTACGGTTCTGGTGCCAGCTATGCGCTCGGCGCAATTATCTCTTCCAGTAGCAGTAGCGGCGTAATCGGCCAGTCCACAACAAGCTCCACCACTACCAACACGTTCGAATGGTGGGATGGAGCGGTGCAGAAGACAATTCAATATGTCGAGCCGGGGAAGAACTGGACGACTACTTTCAATTACAACGGGCTTGGACAGTTGGTTAACGCGCACATCGGCGATGGCCAGCCGCGCGACGTCTATTTCACGCTCGACGAGGTTGGCCAGATCATCCGGCGTGATGAGACCAGGGCGAGCAATGCGCCAGCCGAACAGGCCGGCAGCCCGCACGAGTTGTGGTATCGCCTCGGTGATCGCGAGATCGGCTACGTTGGCAATAATGGAGGCGCCAACCCGACCCTGCTGACCTCGCTCGCCCAGCAGCAAGCCCTGGGCGGAGCCGGGACGTTTCGCGGTGGATCGACAAACCCGCAGGCAAGCGTCGGTTTCGCGCAGGCGCTGGAGCCCATCAATCTCCACGAACAGGGCAGTGTTGCGGGGAGCTGGACCGTCAAGGCGGGGGATACACTGCAGTCAATCGCGCAGAAACTCTATGGCGATGCCTCGCTGTGGTACAAGATTGCAGAGGTCAATGGGCTGCCGAGCGGCAGCAACCTCATCGCGGGGCAGCAACTGACGCTACCTTCCGGGGTCCTGCGCAACACCTACACGGCAGATAGCTTCCGCCCTTACGATCCAGCACAGGCGATCGGCGATCTTTCGCCCAGCACGCCGCAACCGCCGAAGAAGAACAATTGCGGGATGTTCGGGCAGATATTGCTCGCCGCGATTGCGATCGGGATATCGGTTTGGCTCGGGCCGGAAGCGATAGGCCTCTTTCAGGGAG
>MKUB01000059.1:0-17439 GCA_001898545.1 Sphingomonadales bacterium 63-6
TGTCGCGCCGCATTTCGGACCGGCTCGACGCGCTAGAGGAAGCGGGCGAGGATCCGATCGAGGGCGCCTATCGCCTCGAAGTGTCGTCGCCCGGGATCGACCGCCCGCTGACGCGTCCCGCCGACTTCGCCGACTGGGCGGGGCATGAGGCGAAGGTCGCGCTGAAGGAAAAGCGCGACGGGCGCCTGCGCTTCAACGGCGAACTCGCCGGCATCGACGCCGGCATCGTCACGATTTTCGACAAGGAAGGGGTCGAGCACAAGCTGCCGTTCGATGCGATCGATACGGCCAAGCTCGTCCTTACCGACAAATTGATTGCCGCAACCGTCCCGCTCTCGATCGAGGGTGCCGACGACATGGAAGAAGAAGGACAGGACTGATGGCCACTGCCATTTCCGCCAACAAGGCCGAACTGCTCGCGATCGCCAACAGCGTCGCCAGCGAGAAGATGATCGACAAGGGCATCGTCATCGAGGCCATCGAGGAAGCGATCCAGCGCGCCGCCCGCGCCCGCTACGGCGCCGAGAACGACATCCGCGCCAAGCTCGACGCGCAGACCGGCGACCTTCGCCTGTGGCGCGTCGTCGAGGTGGTCGAACAGGTCGACGATTATTTCAAGCAGGTCGACCTTGCCGCCGGCCAGAAGCTGCAGAAGGATGCGAAGGTCGGCGACTTCATCGTCGATCCGCTGCCCGCGGTCGACCTCGGCCGCATCGACGCCCAGTCGGCGAAGCAGGTGATCTTCCAGAAGGTCCGCGAAGCCGACCGCGAGCGCCAGTTCGAGGAATATAAGGACCGCGCGGGCGAGATCATCACCGGCGTCGTCAAGTCGGTCGAATTCGGCCACATCGTCGTCAACCTGGGCCGCGCCGAAGGCGTGATCCGCCGCGACCAGCAGATCCCGCGCGAACTGATGCGCGTCGGCGATCGCGTCCGCGCGCTGATCCTGTCGGTGCGCCGCGAAAATCGCGGACCGCAGATTTTCCTCAGCCGCGCGCACCCCGACTTCATGAAGAAGCTGTTCGCGCAGGAAGTCCCCGAAATCTACGATGGCATCATCGAGATCAAGGCCGCGGCGCGCGATCCGGGCAGCCGCGCCAAGATCGGTGTCATCAGCTATGACGGCTCGATCGACCCCGTCGGCGCGTGCGTCGGCATGAAGGGCAGCCGCGTTCAGGCGGTCGTCCAGGAAATGCAGGGCGAAAAGATCGACATCATTCCCTGGTCGGAAGACACCGCGACCTTCGTCGTCAACGCGCTGCAGCCCGCGACGGTGCAGCGCGTCGTCATCGACGAAGATGACGGCCGTATCGAAGTCGTCGTTCCCGACGATCAGCTCAGCCTTGCCATCGGCCGCCGCGGCCAGAACGTCCGTCTCGCCAGCCAGCTGACCGGCAAGCAGATCGACATCATGACCGAGGCCGACGCGAGCGAAAAGCGCCAGCGCGAATTCGTCGAACGCTCGACGATGTTCCAGGAAGAACTCGACGTCGACGAAACGCTCGCGCAGTTGCTCGTTGCCGAAGGCTTCGGCGAACTCGAAGAAGTCGCTTATGTGCCGCTCGACGAACTGGCGAGCATCGAAGGCTTCGACGACGAACTGGCCGAAGAGCTGCAGAGCCGTGCGACCGAGGCGCTCGAACGCCGCGAAGAAGCCGCGCGCCAGGAACGCCGCGGGCTTGGCGTCGAGGATGATCTGGCCGAACTGCCGCACCTGACCGAAGCGATGCTCGTCACGCTCGGCAAGGCCGGGATCAAGACGCTGGATGATCTGGCCGACCTCGCGACGGACGAACTCATTGCCAAGAAGCGCAACGAGCCGCGCCGCCGTGGCGATGGCCCGCAGACGCGCCGTCCCGGTCAGCGTACCGAGGACAAGGCAGGCGTGCTGGGCGAATATGGCCTGACCGAAGAGCAGGGCAACGAGATCATCATGGCTGCCCGCGCCCACTGGTTTGAAGATGAAGAACCGGCAGCCGCTGCCGGGGCCGACAATTCTGGGGAGGCCGCCGATGCGGACACCCCGCAATGAGCCGCTAGGATCCGACATTTCCGCCCCTCGCCCGCCGCGCAACCGCGCGGCCGGGAAGGAGGAGGCGTCTCCCGAGCGCAAGTGCGTGCTCACCGGGAGCAACGGTTCCCGTGAGGAATTGTTGCGCCTGGCGATCTCGCCTGACGGTGATGTCCTGCCTGATGCTCTGGCGCGTGCGCCGGGGCGGGGTGCCTGGATCGGGGTGAGTCGCGCCGAGCTGGAAGCCGCTATTGCCTCCGGCAAGCTGCGCGGCGCATTGGCCCGTGCCTTCAAGGGCGCGAAGCTGACCGTACCGGAAAATCTGGGTGCGCTGGCGCAGGACGCGCTGACGCGCGCATTTCTTCAGCGCCTCGGCCTCGAAATGCGGGCCGGAAAGCTTATATTAGGGTCAGACCGCATCGCGCAGCAGGCGCGGAGCGGTGCTGTTGCCTGGCTTGGCCATGCGGCCGATGCCAGCGATGATGGCTGCCGGAAGCTGGATCAGGCTTACCGTGTAGGCATGGATGCAGAAGGGTCGGGTCTGGTTGGCGAACGCTTGCCACTGGACCGCGCGGCTCTGTCTGTGGCATTGGGCCGCGAGAATGTCGTCCATCTGGCGCTGGCTGACCATGGGTCGGCCGAAAGGGTCGCAATTCCCTTGCGGCGTCTGATGCGCTTCACAGGGGCATATCCAGCGGCTGAGAACATTTCCCCGGAAGGGGCGACGAACGGCGCCGCGCATGATGCCGTTACAGTCGGCTAGGCCCTGCGCGGGCGACGAACAGAGAATACGAAGGATAGATTGAGGCGTATGAGCGATACCGACAACAAACCGACGCTGGGCCGTAAGCCGCTGGGGCTGAAGCGTTCGGTCGAAGCGGGCGAGGTCAAGCAGACCTTCAGCCACGGCCGCACCAACAAGGTGGTCGTGGAAGTGAAGCGTCGCAAGATCGTGAAGCCCGGCCAGGCACCGGAGGCTGCGGCCCCGGCGCCCGCTCCCGCGCCTGAAGCGGCTCCTGCACCCGTCGCCCAGGCGGCCCCGCCGCCTCCGCCCGCCGCTCCTCGCCCTGCCGTCTCCACCGAGACTCGCCTGGAACAGCAGGAACGCCTGCTGCGCGAGGCCGAGGAAGCGCGCCTGGCCGCGCTGGAAGAGGCCAATCGCCGCGAACAGGAAGAACGCCTTCGCGCGATCGAGGAAGAAAAGCGCCGCGCCGAGGAAAACCGCAAGGCCGAGGAAGAATCTGCCCGCGCTGCCGAAGAACCTGCCCCTGCGCCGGAACCGGCTCCCGAGGTTGCAGAACCCGCAGCACAGGAAGCTCCTGCCGAACAGGTCGAAGCCGCTGAAACCCCTGCGGAACCCGTGGCCCAGGCCGCGCCCGAGCCGGCGGCTCCCGTCCGCACGGCTGCGCCCGCGCCTGCTCCGCGCATGTTCACTCCGGTTGTCCGGCCTGAGCCCAAGCGCCCTGAAAAGCCGGCGCCTGCGGCCAAGACGGAAGCAAAACCCGCAGAGAAGGCCGACAACAAGCCCGAGAAGAAGCGTGACGACAAGAAGCCCGTCGCCCGTGGCGGCGGTGGTGGTGGCGGCGGTCGCGACGAACGCGGTGGCGGTGGTAGTGGCGGCGGCGCCAATGCCATCGACCGGCGTCGTGGCGGCAAGCTGACCGTCAATCGCGCGCTCAACGAGGACGAAGGCGCCCGCGCCCGCTCGCTCGCCGCACTGAAGCGTGCGCGCGAGAAGGAACGCCGTGCCCATTTCTCCGGCCAGTCGCAGCAGCGTGACAAGCAGGTCCGCGATGTAGTCGTGCCCGAAGCCATCACGGTGCAGGAACTTGCCAACCGCATGGCCGAAAAGGGCGCGGATCTGGTGAAGGCCCTGTTCAAGATGGGCATGATGGTGACCGTCAACCAGACGATCGACCAGGATACGGCAGAACTGCTCGTCACCGAATTTGGTCATAATCTGCAGCGCGTTTCGGAAAGCGATGTCGATATCGATACGTCGGAAGACGTCGATGCCGAAGGCACGCTGAAGCCGCGTCCGCCGGTGGTCACGATCATGGGCCATGTCGATCACGGCAAGACCAGCCTGCTCGACGCATTGCGCGGCACCGATGTGGTGCGGGGTGAGGCCGGTGGCATCACCCAGCATATCGGCGCCTATCAGATCACGACCAAGGGGGGCGACAAGATCACCTTCCTCGATACGCCGGGCCACTCCGCCTTCACGGAAATGCGCGCGCGCGGTGCGAATGTCACCGATATCGTGGTGCTGGTGGTGGCTGCCGATGACGGCATCATGCCGCAGACAATTGAGGCCATCAATCACACCAAGGCCGCCGGCGTGCCGATGATCGTGGCGATCAACAAGTGCGACAAGCCGGAAGCCAATCCGCAGCGCATCCGCGAACGTCTGCTCGAACACGAAGTCGTCGTGGAAGAGATGAGCGGCGATGTGCAGGACGTGGAAGTCTCCGCCAAGAGCAAGATGGGCCTCGACAATCTGATCGAGAAGATCATGCTCCAGGCCGAACTGCTCGAACTGAGGGCCAATCCGGATCGCGAAGCGGAAGCCACCGTGATCGAAGCCAAGCTGGACAAGGGCCGTGGCCCGGTTGCCACTGTGCTGATCAATCGCGGTACGCTGAAGACCGGCGACGTCTTCGTGGTCGGCACCGAAAGCGGCCGCGTCCGCGCGATGATCGACGACAAGGGACGCCAGATCAAGGAAGCGCCGCCGTCATTGCCGGTGGAAGTGCTTGGTCTCGCTGGCGTGCCGATGGCAGGCGACAAGCTTACCGTGGTCGAAAACGAACAGCGCGCTCGCGAAGTTTCCAACTACCGCAAGGAAAAGGCGACCGAGAAGCGTACTGCCATCGCGCCTGCCAGCCTCGACACCATGTTCTCCGCCCTTAAGGACAAGGAGAATGTGGTCGAGTTCCCGCTGGTGGTGAAGGCCGATGTGCAGGGCAGCGTGGAAGCGATCAACAATGCGCTCCACAATCTGTCGAATGACGAGATCAAGGTCCGCATCCTGCATTCGGGCGTGGGCGCGATCACCGAGAGCGACGTGACGCTGGCTTCGGCCGCCGGTGCGCCGATCATCGGCTTCAACGTCCGTCCGAACGCCAAGGCGCGCGAACTGATCGACCGCAACAAGACCCGGATGATGTATTACGACGTCATCTATCACCTGACCGAGGAAATCGCGAAGGAGATGGCGGGCGAACTGGGGCCGCTGCGGATCGAAAACGTCATGGGCCGCGCCGAGGTCAAACAGGTGTTCCCCGCGGGCAAGAAGGACAAGGCCGCCGGCCTCCTCGTGCTCGAAGGCGTCATCCGCAAGGGTTTCCACGCACGCCTTACCCGCAACGATGTCATCGTTTCCAAGACGGTCATCGCCTCGCTGCGGCGCTTCAAGGACGATGTGGACGAAGTCCGCGCCGGTCTGGAATGCGGCGTGGTGCTGCAGGACACGAACGACATCAAGGCGGGCGACATGCTCGAAGTGTTCGAAATCGAGGAACGCGAACGGGTATTGTGACGCCCGGCGTTCAGGAAGTGAATTACGGGCCAGGCAAGACGCATAGAGATGTGCGGTCCATGCCTGGCCCTCACTTCCGGCGCTTTGCCGAACGACCCGGTGTTTCTTTTATCGTGGCTGGAAATTGATGAACCGCTACGTCGCCTTGCTTGGGAACATCCATGTCGGTGGTGACCGGCTGACGATGGAAGACCTGCGCAAGGCGCTGGAGTGGGAAGATTTCGAGGATGTGGAAACGGTTGTTGCCAGCGGCACCATATTGTTTTCGCATGAGGAACGCCCGTCGGAAGGCTTGGCGGAAAAGCTTGCCTATGTCGTGCGCGATGCTTTCCAGATCGAAAGTTTCGCCGTGGTGATGAACCGGACGGAACTGGCGGCAACGCTGGCGGAAAATCCCTTTGCGGAAACCGGCGAGGACAAGCAGGTTCATGTCCATTTTCTGGAACGTCAACCGGAGCCGGAAGCCGTCGCCAGGCTGATCGCCGATTATGCTACGCGCGGGCCGGAACGCATTGCTGCGGGCCACCGGGCGTTGCATGTAGATTACGTCAATGGCGCGGGCGGCACGAAGCTGAGCGGGGATTTCATCGCCCGCCGCCTCGGCTGTCGCCACACCGCGCGTAACATCCGCTCGATCCGGCGGATAATCGAGATTATGGAACGCTGATGGCACGCAATGCTGCAACCGGTGAAGAGAAGTCCGTTCGCCTGCTGAAAGTGGGCGAACGCGTGCGCCATATCCTGTCGGAATTGCTCGCCCGGCAGGAAGTGCATGACGATACGCTTTCGGCGCATTCCGTTTCGGTTACCGAAGTGCGGATGACGCCGGACCTGCGCAACGCCACGGTCTATGTGAAGCCCCTGCTGGGCGAGGATGAGGATGCGGTGGTCAAGGCGCTGCGCCAGAACACAGCCTTCTTCCAGCGCGAAGTGGCCAAGCGGCTGGGCCTGAAATTCGCGGCGAAGCTGCAGTTTCGGAGTGACGAGAGCTTTGACGAGGCTGACCGGATAGAACGCCTGCTGAACGATCCGCGCGTGTCGCGCGATCTCGACGAGGATTGAGCGTGGTTTTCAACCTGAACTGAGCTGACGGGCTTCGACAGGCCGGAGCAGAGGGGTTATCTGCCGGGCATGGCCAAGCTCTATTTCTACTACGCCAGCATGAATGCGGGGAAGTCCTCAACCCTGTTGCAGGCGGAATTCAATTATCGCGAGCGCGGCATGGCCACCATGCTATGGACCGCTGCACTCGATACGCGGCCGCAGGGCAAGCCGATCGCCAGCCGTATCGGGCTGGAAGCGGCCGCCCATCTGTTCGACGGGACAACCGATCTCTGGGAACGAGTGAACGCCGTGCCCGAGGCGCGCGAACTGGCCTGCGTGTTGATAGACGAGGCGCAGTTCTTGACGAAGGAACAGGTCTGGCAATGCGCTCGGCTGGCCGATGAGGCTAATATCCCCGTGCTTTGCTATGGCCTGCGCACCGATTTCCGGGGCGAGCTGTTTCCCGGTTCCGCCGCCCTGCTGGGCATTGCCGATGCATTGATTGAGTTGAAGGCCGTGTGCCATTGCGGCCGCAAGGCGACGATGAATTTGCGCGTGGATGCGGAAGGCGTGGCAGTGAGGGACGGCGCACAAACCGAAATCGGCGGGAACGAGCGGTATGTCGCTTTGTGCCGCAGGCATTTTTCCGAGGCGATCCAGTCATGAGCGATGGGCTTTACGTTTCTCTGGCCGAGGGCGATTTGCGGCTTGAACCGCTGGCCGAACATCATCGCGAAGGGCTGCGCGCGGCCACGCAGGCCGATAGCGAGATCTGGGCGATCTATCCCATCAATTACGCGGGCGAGGCATTCGATCCGCAGTTCGACATATTGCTGGCCGCGCCGCCGCAGCGCCGGGTCTATGCTATCATTGTTGCCGGGCAAGTGGCGGGGATGACCGCGTGGATCGAACGCGGGGCGCCGGGCTGGGCAGTGGAGATCGGCAACAGCTTCATCGCGCCCGCACTGCGCGGCACTGGCCTCAATGGCCGGATAAAGCGGCTTATGCTGGGTCACGCCTTCGCCTGCGGGCTCGGCCGGGTGGAATTCCGCGTCGATGTGCGCAATGCCCGCTCGCAGGCGGCCGTGCTCAAGCTGGGCGCGCAAAGGGAAGGCGTGTTGCGTGCGGAGCGGGTCACCTGGACGGGTCACGTGCGCGATACGGCGGTATTTTCGATCCTTGCGCGGGAATGGGCGGAAAGCTCCCGGCGATAGCTTGGCCTTTGCCGGGCGGGCACCTATCTCCCCGGCATGAGTGATACTCTCCTTTCCGCGCTGGTGCTGATCCCGGCGCTGGTCTTCGCCATTGTCTTCCACGAAGTTTCCCATGGCTGGACCGCGCTCGCCCTGGGTGACACCACCGCGCGTGACATGCGGCGGCTCAGCCTGAATCCCATCCGCCATGTCGATCCGATCGGCACGGTGATCCTGCCTGGTGCGCTGGCCCTGTTCGGCGCGCCGATATTCGGCTGGGCCAAGCCGGTTCCGGTAAACGCCTGGCGCCTGCGCAATCCGCGCTACGGCATGATGGCAGTGGCGGCGGCCGGGCCGGCCAGCAACCTGGTGCTGGCCGCGATTGCCGCAGTGGGTCTCGGCCTGCTCGGGCGCGGGTTGCAGGCCCAGCCCGAAGGGGCGCTGGCCCTGGCGATGATGGGGCTCGACTACTTCATCCTGATCAATATCTTCCTGGCCCTGTTCAACCTGCTGCCGATCCCGCCTTTTGACGGGTCGCATATTGTGGAAGGGCTGCTGCCGCGCGATGCGGCGCGGGCCTATGCCAAGCTGCGTCCGCTGGGCCTGCCACTGGTGTTCCTGCTGTTGCTGGTGCTGCCCAGCCTGTTTCCCGGTTTCGATCTTATGGGCCGCTTCCTCTTCCCCGTGGTGGCGCAAGTGCAGGATTTCTATTACGGCATTGCCGCATGGGCGGCCGGGGGCTGACGGGACCTAGGCAAGGCAGTTTCCTCGCATCCTTGAAACCGTTCATCGCGCTTCCGACATTGGGGGCGAGAGGGAGATTGAAAGGAAGTCGAGATGAAGCTTTCATTCCTATATCCGGCCCTTGCCGCGCTGGCCGTGGCATCCTCGCCCGCGTTGGCCCAGGATAATCCCGGCGCTGCCCAATCCACTGAAAAGCCTGCCGAAGCCTCTATCGCCTTCGCCAATCATGGAGGTGTGCGCGATTGGCGCGCGGATGGGCGGGATGTGGTCTATTTCCAGGATGCGCACCGGCAGTGGTACAAGGCGGAGCTTTTCGCCCCCTCTCCCGATCTGCCCTATACGTTCTTCATCGGGCTCGATACCGGCGGGATGGACAGGCTCGACCGCTGGAGCAACCTCTATATCTCCGGCCAGCGTTATCCGCTGAAGTCCTTCGTCAAGATCGACGGGCAGCCTCCCAAGAAGGCGCAGAAGGGCAAGAAGCCCGAAGCCGAGGCGAAGGCGACGGTCAACTGACAGATATTTACCCGGATAATAAGTTGACAATTTAATCCGGGTAAATATATGCGGCAGCCAATAAGGAGCTGCCGCATGGACGTGACCGTTTTTCTCAAGGGCGAACCCATCGCCCGAGGCCCTGCCGAAGACATGGCCGAACGCCTCAAGGGCATCGAACCGCTGGAGCGGGCGAATGACCTTCTGGCGTTCGACGATGAGACCGGGCGCCAGATCGATCTCGATCTGCGTCCGGCGGACCAGCGCCCGCGCGGCCGGCCCTCGCTGGGGGTAAAGGCGCGGGAAGTCACGCTGCTGCCGCGCCATTGGGACTGGCTGAGCGCCCAGCGGGGCGGTGCTTCGGCCACTTTGCGGAGGCTGGTGGATGCGGCACGCGCCCAGGCCAAGACGGCGGAGCAGTGCCACGATGCCGCCTATCGCTTCCTAAGCGCCATGGCGGGCGACCTGCCGAAATTCGAGGATGCAGTGCGGGAAATCTATGCCGGTAACCCGGTGGGATACGATCATTTCACCCATGGCTGGCCAGAAGGCATTCGCGCCCATGGCCGCTCGCTCGCCTTTCCCGAAAGCGCCGGAGAATGAGCGTCCATGGCTGGATCATTCTCGATAAGCCGGTTGGGCTTGGCTCCACTCAGGCTGTGGGGGCAGTGAAGCGTAACATGCGTGAGGCAGGCTATGGCAAGGTGAAGGTGGGCCATGGCGGCACGCTCGATCCGCTGGCCGAAGGCGTGCTGCCCATCGCGCTGGGCGAGGCGACCAAGCTGTGCGGGCGGATGCTGGATGCCAGCAAGATCTACGATTTCACGATCCGCTTCGGGGAACAGACCGACACGCTGGATGCCGAGGGACAGGTGATCGCCACGAGCGAGGCCCGGCCAACTCTGGCCCAGCTGGAGGCGGTGTTGCCGCGCTTCACCGGCCAGATCGATCAGGTGCCGCCTGCCTATTCGGCGCTCAAGGTGGATGGAAAGCGCGCCTATGACCTCGCCCGGGCGGGGGAAGAGGTTGAGCTGAAGGTGCGGGCGGTGACGGTTTATGCCCTCTCGATCCTCCCCGAACGGGGGAGGGGGACCATGCACAGCATGGTGGAGGGGCAGGTGCCGGATGGTGCTTCGCTGACCGGTTCAGGCCCGCCGCAGGTGCCCCTCCACCGTCCTTCGGACGGTCCCCCTCCCCGTGCCGGGGAGAATCTGCCCGAAATCACCCTGACCGCCCATGTCTCCAAGGGCACCTATATTCGCAGCCTCGCGCGTGATATAGCACTGGCGCTGGGCACGGTCGGCCATGTCACCATGCTGCGCCGGGTAAAGGCGGGGCCGTTCACGCTTGCTCAGGCGATTTCGCTGGACAAATTGAACGAAATCGGCAAGGGCGCGCGCCTTGAAGACGTAATCCTGCCGCTTGAGGCGGGGCTGGACGACATCCCGGCCCTCGATCTCTCTCCGGAGGCGGCAGTGGCGGTCCGACAGGGCCGTGTCCTCACCGGAATGCCCCAAGGTGACGGGTTGTACTGGGCAAGGGCGGGAGAAGTTCCCGTCGCTCTGGTCGAACTCGAAGCCGGGACGGCGAAGGTCGTCAGGGGTTTCAACCTTTAGAGATGTCGCGGAGCAAATATTATGTCGGTAACTGCCGAAAAGAAGACTGAGATCATCCAGGGCAATGCCCGCGTCGAGGGCGACACCGGTTCCCCCGAAGTGCAGGTCGCGATCCTCACCGAGCGTATCCGCAACCTGACCGAGCACTTCAAGGCGCACCACAAGGACAACCACTCGCGCCGCGGCCTGCTGATGATGGTCAACAAGCGCCGCAGCCTGCTCGCCTATCTCAAGAAGAAAGATGTCGAGCGGTATAACTCGCTGATCCAGAAGCTGGGTCTGCGTAAGTGACATGAAACTTCGGCCCGCCATTGGCGGGCCGTTTAGTTTCATGCCATCCCCGCGTAAGCGGGGATCTCTGGCCTCCTGGCCGGACATGGCCGGGAGAGATCCCAGCTTTCGCTGGGATGACTAATGGAGGCAAGGCTCGCAATTCGGCGGGCAGCGCCTTGGGGCCGAAAGCGCCCCATACCGGACCGGGACGGCTTACCCGGTAGCAGAGGCCCCGCGCCGCAATAGGGCCGCGCGGGACATAAGGAAAATACATGTTCGACGTGAAAACCGTATCGCTGGAGTGGGGCGGAAAGACCCTCACTCTGGAAACCGGCCGCATTGCGCGCCAGGCCAATGGCGCCGTTCTGGCCACCTATGGCGAAACCGTGGTGCTGTGCGCCGTGACGGCCGCCAAGAGCGTGAAGGAAGGGCAGGACTTCTTCCCCCTTACCGTTCACTATCAGGAAAAGTTCTCTTCCGCCGGCCGTATCCCGGGCGGCTTCTTCAAGCGTGAACGTGGCGCGACGGAAAAGGAAACGCTGGTCTCCCGCCTGATCGACCGCCCCGTGCGTCCGCTGTTCCCCGAAGGTTTCTACAACGAAATCAACGTGATCTGCCAGGTCATGTCCTATGACGGCGAAAGCGAGCCCGACATCGTTGCGATGATCGCCGCTTCGGCCGCCCTGACGATCTCCGGCGTGCCCTTCATGGGCCCGATCGGCGCGGCTCGCGTCGGTTTCAAGGATGGCGAGTATCAGCTCAACCCGTCCCTGTCGGAAGCGGCTGAAGGCCGCCTCGACCTCGTCGTGGCCGGCACGCAGGATGCCGTGATGATGGTCGAATCCGAAGCCAAGGAACTGACCGAAGACGAAATGCTGGGCGCCGTGATGTTTGCCCATGCCGAATCGCAGAAGGTCATCAAGGCGATCATCGACCTGGCCGAAAAGGCCGCGAAGGAGCCCTGGGAAGTCGATCTTTCGGACAACACCTCCGAAATGAAGGCCAAGCTCAAGGATCTGATCGGCGCCGATATCGCCGCAGCCTACAAGCTGACCGACAAGTCTGCCCGTTCCAACGCCCTGAACGAAGCCCGCGCCAAGGCGAAGGCTGCGTTTGCGGATGAGACCCCGCAGACCCAGATGGTCGCCAACAAGACCATGAAGAAGCTGGAAGCTGAAATCGTGCGCACCGCCATCCTCAAGGACGGCCAGCGCATCGACGGACGCACCACCACGCAGGTCCGCCCGATCGAAAGCATGGTCGGCTTCCTGCCGCGCACGCATGGTTCGGCGCTGTTCACCCGCGGTGAAACGCAGGCCATCTGCACCACCACGCTGGGCACCAAGGACAGCGAGCAGATGATCGACGGGCTTGGCGGCCTGTCCTACGAAAGCTTCATGCTGCACTACAACTTCCCGCCCTATTCGGTCGGTGAAGTGGGCCGCTTCGGCGCGCCGGGCCGCCGTGAAGTGGGCCATGGCAAACTGGCATGGCGCGCTCTGCACCCCGTGCTGCCTTCGAAGGAAGACTTCCCCTATACGATCCGCGTCCTGTCGGACATCACCGAGTCCAACGGTTCGTCCTCTATGGCGACCGTCTGCGGTGGCTGTCTGTCGATGATGGATGCCGGCGTTCCCATCGAACGCCCGGTTTCCGGCATCGCCATGGGCCTGATCCTGGAAGGTGATGAATTCGCCGTGCTGTCCGACATCCTGGGTGACGAAGATCACCTGGGCGACATGGACTTCAAGGTGGCCGGCACTGAAGCAGGCATCACCTCGCTCCAGATGGACATCAAGATCGCGGGCATCACCGAAGAGATCATGAAGCAGGCCCTCGCTCAGGCGAAGGAAGGCCGCGCGCATATCCTGGGTGAAATGACCCGTGCGCTCGGTTCGGCCCGCACCGAGCTTTCGGCCCATGCCCCGCGCATCGAGACCATGCAGATCGACAAGTCGAAGATCCGCGAAGTCATCGGCACCGGCGGCAAGGTGATCCGCGAGATCGTGGCTGAAACCGGCGCCAAGGTGGACATTGACGATGAAGGTCTGATCAAGATCTCGTCTTCGGACCTCAACCAGATCGAAGCCGCCAAGAAGTGGATCCTCGGCATCGTCGAGGAAGCGGAAGTCGGCAAGATCTACAAGGGCAAGGTCGTCAACATCGTCGACTTCGGCGCTTTCGTGAACTTCATGGGTGGCAAGGACGGCCTCGTCCACGTCAGCGAAATGAAGAACGAGCGCGTGGAAAAGCCGACCGACGTCGTTTCGGAAGGCCAGGAAGTCTACGTCAAGGTTCTCGAAATCGATCCGCGCGGCAAGGTTCGCCTGTCGATGCGCGTCGTCGATCAGGAAACCGGCGCGGAACTGGAAGACACCCGTCCTCCGCGCGAACCCCGCGAGCCGCGTGGTGACCGTGGTGGCGATCGCGGCGGTGACCGCCGTGGCCCGCGTCGCGACGGTGGCCGCGATGGTGGCCGTGGCGGCGAACGGGGCGGCCGTGACCGCGACCGTGGCCCGCGCCGCGAGCGCGACGGTGAAGGTGGCGGCAACCCCGACCACATGCCGGCTTTCCTCAAGGACGACTAAGGTTTAGGCCTTAGCTCAAGTTCGCTTGAGGTATGAGATTCAGGGCTGCGGGGGTAACCTCGCGGCCCTTTTTCTTGGTGGGTGCTGTGATTGAAATTGCCACGATCCACCTTCGTCATGCTGAACTTGTTTCAGCATCCATTCCTCCCCACAAGCAGCAGCTCGAACAGGAAAAATGGGCCCTGAAACGAGTTCAGGGTGACGATTGGGGAAGCATTGCTGGCTTTTAGCTGACAACCGCCCTCAGGTGCGGCTCAGCACCAAGGCGCGGGCGTAGTCCCGATAGAGCAAGGCCGCCTCGCAACTCAGGCCATGCTCGACGGCCAGTTTCTCGCAATAGCTGAACAAATCCGCGCGCGGGCTCACATGGAAGCGGGCAAGCCAGGCCTTGAGCAGGCGGGCGAACCAGCGCGGCAGGCCTTCCTGCTGGCCGAAATCGACCACATGGATCTCGCCGCCGGGCGCCAGCAGGGTGCAGGCATGGGCCAGGGCTTCCTGCCAGGGTGGGATCATCGAGAGCGTGTAGGAAAAGACGATGCGGTCAAACCGCGCTTCGCCAAGCAGGGCGAGGGCATCGAAATTCGCCGCATCGCCCAGGGCAAGGGTGCAGCGGCCGGACAGATTGCTGCGCGCCAGCGTCTTCTCCGCCGACTTCAGCATTTCGGCGGAAATATCGATCCCATAAAAGCGGGCCTCGGGATAGCGACGGGCGGCCAGCGCCATGTTGCGGGCCGTGCCGCAGCCCACTTCCAGCACCAGCCCGCCCTTGGGCACGTCCAGCCCCGCGATCAGCCGATCCCGCCCCAGCAGGTAATATTTGCGGGTCAGATCGTAGATGTGGCGCTGGAACGCATAGACTGCATCCATCTGCGCCGCATGGGGGTGGACGCAGGAGGCGGGCTCAGTCGCGGCGGACATAGAGATGCGTCCCGCCATAGATGCTGGAGCGATCCTGAGCGGTCAGCTGGGCCGAGCGTTCCTGCCGATAGTCCCATATGTCGAGCAGGCTTTGCGCCAGCCTGCCGGGCAGCAGCGAAGGCTCGTCCGCCGTGCGGAACAGCACCCGCGCGCCGGGGGCGGCAGTGCGGCTGATCTGGCTCCACAGATCGTTGAGCTGGCGGTCGGTCATCCAGTCCTGCGCATCGAGCAGCAGGAAACGGTCCACGCTCTGTGCTTCCTGCTGCTGGAGATAATCGGTCATGTTCGCCTGGATCACTTCCAGCCGGCCGACCCTCTCGCGCAGGGCTTCATAATGCCCCTCCTGCAGATAGGGCGGCAGGCTGGCCTCGGGCGATTTTTCATAGCCGCGGCCAAAGGCTTGCCAGGCGAAGTAGTTTTCCGCGAAGGGGAAATCGCAGGCGAGCTTTTCCAGCCTTTCGCGCAGGACATCGGCCATGCTGCGCCCGGCGGCCAGCTTGTCATATTGCGCGGGAGGAATGCCGAGGCCGAACAGCGAGGCCGGGTGGTTGGTCAGCAGCTTGATCAGCGGCTTGTCGAAAATCGGCACCATCTGCGCCTCGAAATGGGCCCGCTGGGCCTCCACGCCGTCAGCGCTCAGAATGTCGCAGGGGTTCATGCCGTGCAGCCGGGCGAGGAAATGGGCGAGGCCGATGAAATTGCCGAGCAGGCCATAGCGATAGGCCCCGCGCGCGAAGATGGAGATGCGCCTGCGGCCCAGCAGATCGCGCCCCTCCCAATAGGCGCGTGAGCGCTCGTCCAGATGGGGGGCGATATAGCGGCGATAGGCCGCCACATTGTCCTTCGCATCGGCATCGCCGAAGAAGCGGCGGAAATGGGCATAATCGGGCAGATGGGTGGCCGCCGCACGCTTGAGATTGCCCAGCGCGACATGGGCGGAATTGAGATCGACCGCGGTTACCTGTGCCGGATCGGCAGTGAGATAGCTCAATGCATTGCAGCCGCCGCTGGAGATGGTGACGATCCGCTGCCCCTCGCGCATTTCCAGCCCGGCCATGTCCGCCACGGGATCTTCCCAGATCTGCGGATAGACGAGGCCGCGAAAGGCAAAGGCGAAGGCCCGTTCCAGCAGGGCGGTGCCGTTGATGCCCTTGGTGCTGACGGCGGCGCCGTGGATCAGCTTGCCGCCGGCCGGGGCTTCGAGAGAGGCTTGGGTAGTCATGGTGTCATGTCCTGCCTGCGGAAGCGGATATGCGGCCTCCGGGTTCGGATGACGCCCATATGAGCGTTGCATGACGCTGCCGCGACGGATGCGTTACAGTTTCGCGGATTTCCACAGGCCATAAGCAAGGCTTCGGACTTGCAAGACTCGAGCGAGCGCGGGAGAACGCGGGTAGGCTTTCGTAAAGGATAGATGTGATGCGGATCAGGCGGCTGGCTGTGGCTCTGGGCATTGCCGTGAGTGCCTGGGTTGCCGGGCCTGCGGGCGCGAGCGGCGATTTCGGTTGTTCGCCCGGCTGGACGCTGGACCGGAGCGGGTTCGATTGTGCCAGCACGGCCGCGATGGGCCCCGGCAACGATACGCGCGTGAATTTGGCCCTGCTGCTGCGCGACCGGGCCGGACTGGCGAGCCAGCCGGGCAAATATCCCGCGATGGAATGGGATTATGGCTTCGGGCGAAATTTCTTCGACTGGCACCTGTTCGGCCAGGCATCCTATCCTGCCGCGCCGGAGCAGGACGGAAATGATTATTACGGATCGCGCTGCATCAGCCTGAAAGGCGGCGATGCCGCTTTTGCCGCTGCTCTGGCCGCCAATGGGAAGCTGCCCGATGCGGAGCGGGAGGCCTTGCTGGCCGCGCGCTCGCAACTGGCGCCCATCTGCATGGCCTTCGGCGCATCCTATTGGCTGAGCGACGGGAAGGAGCGGAGCGCGCCCACACCCGCCTGGCCGGTGAATGTCACCAGCAAGCCGGGCAAGGATTTCGCTGCCTATCTCGCGGCCTCTGCAGCCTTTTATGGGGAGGACTGGAACGCGGCGCGCAGCACCTTTGCCGGTCTCGCCAAGGCTGGGGATCCCTGGGTGAGGGAGACGGCGCGCTATATGCAGGCGCGGGTTGAACTCAATGCGGCGCAGGCAAGGGCGTTTGACGAATGGGGCTATTTCGGCGGGGCGGAAAAGACCGATCAGGATGCCGCCCGCCGCGCAGGGCTGGCGCTGGCCGATTATCTCAAGGCCTATCCCAAGGGCGCCTATGCGGCCTCCGCCAAGGGATTGCAGCGCCGCGTGCTGTGGCTGGGCGGCGATCTGGCTGGGCTGTCCGACACCTATGAGGCGCTGCTCGCCGCGACCATGCCCGGCAGCGCGGCCGAGGAATTGCTGATCGAGGAAGTGGACAACAAGCTCCTCCTCGCCAAGGGCGCGGAAAGCGCCATCGATACGCCGCTGCTGCTGGCCACCTATGACCTGATGCGGATGCGCGGTTCGGGCGAGGATGGGGAGGGGGCCTATGAATATGGCCCCAAGCCAATCGACGAGGCGGAACTGGCCGCGCAGGAGCCGATCTTCAAGGGGCGGGGCGATCTCTATCAGTTCCTGCGGGCCACATATTCGTTCTATATCGGTGGCAATGCTCAGGATGTGCTGGAGCGTATCCCGGATGCGAGTGCCACCACGGCCCATTCCGCGCTCGATTTCAGCCGGCAGATGCTGCGCGGGCAGGCATTGGCGGCCTTGCACGATCCGGGCGAGGAAGCCTTCTGGCGCCGCCTGATCCCCGGAGCCACCGGGCTGTATCAGCGGCCCACCGCCGAATTGGGGCTGGCGCTGCACTGGCAGCAGGCGGGCGAGGCGGACAGGGTGTTCGGCGCGGATTCTCCCGTGTCCGACAGCATGATCCGCAAGATATTGCTTGCGCGGACCATCGGCCCGGACATCCTGCGGCGGGAAGCAGGCAATGCGGCCCGGCCCGATGCGGAGCGCCAGCTGGCCCTGTTCACCTTGCTCTACAAGCAGC
>MKUB01000059.1:17474-21393 GCA_001898545.1 Sphingomonadales bacterium 63-6
GCGGGCCTGTGGTGGCTGGAAACGGGGCAGACGATCCCGGTGGGCCTGTTCACCGCCGGGCGCTTCAGCGATGGCTATGCCTGCCCGAAGCTGGGGCAGACAGTGGCGCTGCTGGCCAAGAATGCGCGCGATGTGAAGGGCCGCCTGTGCCTGGGCGATTTCTACCGCCTCAATGGCTTTGACAGCTTCAGCCTCTATTCCGACACGGAAGAGGCAGGCGCGCTGGGTAGCGGCAAGGAAGCGTTCCCGGGCAAGCCGATTGCGCGCGGCACTTTCTATCGCTCGATCATGGGTGATCCCGGCGCGGCACCGGCGGACAAGGCCTATGCCCTCTATCGCGCTGTGCGGTGTTATGCGCCGGCCGGCATCAACGATTGCGGGGACGAGGATGTGCCCATCGAACAGCGCCGCGCATGGTTCCAGACGCTGAAACAGCAATATGGCGATACGCGCTGGGCCAAGGGGCTGGAATATTACTGGTAAGCCTCGCCTCGCGGCCTTCGCTGCCCTTGCGGCCATGCTGCTGCTGGCGGCCTGCGGGCAAAGCACGCCTGAGAAGGAGCGGGTCAGCGCGGCCGGGCATGATGCCTTCTTCCTCTGGGCAGGGGTGAAGCCGTCCCCGGTGCTGGACACAGCGAAGTCGGTCTATGTGCTGGCTGGGGAAGTGCGCGCGGGCGATAATTCCCGCTTCGTGCCCCTGCGCCCGCAGCCGCCACGGGCGCGCCATGCGGAGGTGTGGCTGGTGCTGCGGGTGGAGCGGATCGACTGGACCCCGCAGGTCACGGCCCAGCTGCTGCGCGAGATCGCGCGGTGGCAGGCGGCAGGCGCCAATCTGCGCGGGGTGCAGGTGGATTTCGATTCCGCCACGCTCCACCTCGATCGCTATGCCGATTTTCTCCAGCAATTGCGCGGCGATCTGCCCAGGGGGATGCGCCTTTCCATCACCGGGCTGATGGACTGGAGCGCCCATGGCGACCCCGCGGCACTCGCCCGGCTGGGCACCATCGTGGATGAAATCGTGGTGCAGACCTATCAGGGGCGCACCACCATTCCGGGCTATGAAAGCTACCTCGCTTCGCTTTCCCGCCTGTGCCTGCCTTACAAGGTGGCGCTGGTGGATGGCGGGGAATGGCGTGCGCCGCGCGGGCTGGCGAGCGATCCGCATTTCAAGGGCTATGTCGTGTTCCTGCTGCCCGACGGCGGCCGCCCCGGCTGATGCCGATTTCGCTGGCGGCCATGGACGCTGCGCTGATGCTCTGCCAAATCTTTTACCAGCACATACCGGGAGTTTGAGATGCCGATTCAGTCGTTCGAGGGGAAAATTGCGTTCATCACCGGAGGGGCGAGCGGAATCGGGCTCGGCATTTCCAAGGTGCTGGTGGAACGCGGCGCGCAGGTGGTGCTGGCCGATCTGCGGCAGGATCATATCGATAATGCGCTGGCCGAATTCGCGGGCGGGGGCAGGTCCAATGCCGTGTCCGCGCTCCAGCTCGATGTCACCAATCGCGAGCAATATCGTGCGGCGGCGAAGAAGATGCTCGACGAGTTCGGCGGGATCGACATTCTGGTGAACAATGCCGGCGTCGGGCTGGAAGGCCCGCTGCTGGAGGCGACCTATGCCGATTACGATTTCGGCTTCGGCGTGAATGTCGGCGGCGTCATCAACGGCTTCACCGAGTTTTTGCCGCAGATGGTGGCCCATGGCCGGGGCGGGCATATCGTTTCCACCGCCAGCCTGGCCGCCGAAGTGGTCATGCCGCCGCAAATGGCGATCTATGGCGCCAGCAAGGCTGCCGTCTGCCATTTCTGCGAATCCGCCAAGGGCGAGCTGGCGCAGCACGATATCGGCGTTTCCATCCTGTTGCCGGGCCCGGTGAAGTCCAACATCCACGAAACTATCGACAACCGGCCCGCGCACCTGCGCGAAGGCAGCGGCTTTACGGCCAGCGAGAAGAAGCTCGCCCGCCGGATCGTGGGCGATAATTGGATGGAGCCGGTGGATGTCGGCCATCTGGTGGCGGACGGCATCCTTAACAACACGACCTATCTGGTCACGCATGGCATGTTCAAGGACGCGATGCGCGCCCGTGCCCAGGCCGTGCTGGACGCCACGCCCGACCGGACCGAAGTGGTCGACAGCTTCGGCAACTACCGGGATGAAGAATAACGCGATTGTGTGATCCCCGGCGAAGGCCGGGGTCTGAAAGAAGGACGACGGGGTCCCTGCCTGCGCAGGGACTCACGGAAGTTCGCAAGGGAGAACAAGGATGGAAGACCTGACAGGCAAGGTGGCCTTCATCACCGGCGGGGCGAACGGGATCGGTTTCGGCATGGTCCGCGCCTTTCTGGCCGAAGGCATGAAAGTGGTGGTGGCCGATTGGAGCACTGCCCATATCGAACAGGCCAAGGCCGCGCTCAAAGGCAATAACGCCGCCCATTTCATCCGCACCGACGTGGCCGACCGCGCCAATCTGAAGGCCGCCGTGGACGAGGCGCTGGACACTTTCGGCAAGATCCACGTGCTGTGCAACAATGCCGGGATCAATGGCGGCGGCACGGCCGACGATCCCGATTTCAGCGATTTCGACAAGGTGATGGCCGTCAATCTGGGCGGGGTCATCAATGGCAGCAAGATCGTGGTGCCGATCATCAAGGCGCAGGGGGAGGGCGGCCATGTGGTCTGCACATCCTCCATGGCGGGGGTGGTGCCGCTGCCGGGCCTGGCGGCTTACTCGGCCTCCAAATATGCCGTGCGCGGTTATGCGGAGAGCCTGCGGATGCAGCTTGCCCCGCTGGGTATCGGCGTTTCCTGCCTGTTTCCCGGCGCCACCCGCACCGGCATGCTCCACCCGCCCGAGGACGAGCCCGAAACCGATTTCCACGAGGATGAGGCCGGCGATTTCCAGAAGGCCCTGTGGGAAGCCGCCCGCGTGGCGATCGACCCGCTGGATACGGGCCGCGCGGTGGCACAGGCCATCAAGGAAAACCGCTTCTACATCTTCACCAATCGCGAATTCCTGGAGGAAGTGAAGCAGCGCAATCGCGAGATGGAAGAGGCATTCCCGCTGGAAGAAGCACCCGGGGGTCGCGCCCTGTTCGAGACCATGCGGGCCGAGCTTGCCCGCAATCTGCTGGCCACCGGCAACCGGCCCGTTGTAAAAGCGGACGCGGATGGCGGCGTAGGGTTCGAATTCAACACGACCGAACGGAACTAAGACAGGCTAATCGGGGGAGCAGGCGATGCGGAAGAAAGCATTCATTCCAACGGCAATGGCGCTTCTGGCCTCTCCCACCCTTGCTCAGGCCCAAGCGGCGCCGCTGGTCTATTTCCACATCGCCGGGCCGGACCTTGCCAAGCAGCGCGCCTTTTATGCCGGAATGTTCGGCTGGACCATCGGAGAGGATGGCAGCCTGACTATTCCGGCCCAGCCGGAAATGAACGGCATGCTGCAAGTGGAACCGCCCAATCTCGGCCCCGAAACCGGCAGCGCCCTCTATTTCGGCGTGGCGGACGTTACCGCGGCTCAGGCAAAGGCCGTGGAACTGGGCGGGAAGATCGTCTTCCCCCGGCTGGAAGTGCCCGGCGTGGTGGTGTTGGGCATGATCACCGATCCGGCGGGTAACCGCGTGGGCCTGATCGAGTGGCGGGATGGCAAGGCGGTGGTGCCTGCGGTTGCGGGGAAATAGGCCGGGCGGGTGATTCCGGTCTGACGGGGCGGCAGGGTTAAGGTTGAACCTCAGTCTGCTCCGCTTGGAGTGCTCTGCTTGCCTCACCCCTCGTCATTCCCGCGAAAGCGGGAACCCAGATCAACGGCTGCCACTGGGTTCCCGCCTGCGCGGGAATGACGAGGGTGGGGTTGAGTAATCCGGTTCTGCACCTTGACAAAACGAACCATATTGGCTATATGGCCATCCGCCA
>MKUB01000060.1:0-17320 GCA_001898545.1 Sphingomonadales bacterium 63-6
CCGGGGAACATTCTTCGCGATGGCGATCATGGCCTGCTCGGGCGGACCTGCACTTGCGCAGGCCCAGGAGGGGGATTGCCACACCCTGCAACGCGGGGTTGCGGCAGGCGATTTCGTGACGGCGGAACTGGCCGAACGGGTGCCCTGTCAGGCCGACCAGCCACGCCTGCCCCTCACCTTCGACCGGGATGTCGGTGCCCCCATGGCCGGGGAAGATCTGCCCGCCGGCACCTATCTCGGCAGGCTGGTGCTGAAACCCGGCTCGATCGCCCCGGCCGGAAGCAGGCTGCAACTCGTGATCCGCAAGGGGCCCGTGATCGTGGAACGGGAAGTCAGCGCAATCCGGCCGATCCGCGCCGGGGATCGCGGCTTCGTGCGCGCCGCCGATGGTCAGGTTCTGTCCGCCCGCTTCGTGGATGGTGCCCCCGCCCGATGACCCGCCCTGTCCTTCTCCCGCTGGCCCTCCTCGCGATGCTGTCCGCCACCCCCTCTCAGGCCGAGCAGCTCTATCGCGGCACGGGCTGGCCTGCCGTCGCCAGCGACCGCAAGGCCATGGGCATTGGCGATGCCGTGACCATCCTGATCGTGGAGAGCACTCGGGCCAGCAGCAGCCTGCAGAACAATTCCTCCCGCAAGTCTCAAACCGGCGGCTCGCTGCAGGCAGGCGGAATAGACGAAAACGCCTCGCTCCAATTCGGCGGCTCCTATGCCGGACGCGGTGAAGTGGTGCGCGCGGAACAATTCGTCGCGCAGATTTCGGCCAATGTCGTGGAACTGACCGCCAATGGCGATCTGATGATCGAAGGCCGCCAGCAGATGCTGATCAATGGCGAGGAAACCACCATCGCCGTGCGCGGCCGCATTCGCCCGCAGGACATCAGCGCGGATAATCTCATCTCCTCCTCCCGCATCGCCGATGCGCAGATCGATTATGATGGAAAAGGCTTCGTCAGCCGCAGCGCGAAGCCCGGATTGCTCAATCGTCTCTTCAGCCTGCTGGGGATCGGCTGATGGATCTGCGCCATTCCCTTTATGCACTCACCCTGGCGACTTTGTGCACGCTCTCTGTCCCTTTGAGCGCACAGGAAGTGGCACTGAAAGGGCTCGGCCGGTTCGATGGCTGGCGCGATAATGCGCTGATCGGATACGGCCTTGTAACCGGGCTTTCCGGCTCCGGCGATACACGCCGCAACGAGGTAACCCGCCTTGCCCTGCGCAATGTCCTGTCCCGCCTCGGCACCACGGTAAGCGAGGAACAGATCAACAGCCGCAATGTCGCGGTGGTGATCGTAACTGCGACTTTACCCGCCTCCGCCAATGCCGGAGATCGGATTGACGCCATTGTTTCCTCCATCGGCGATGCCCGCTCCCTCGCGGGGGGAACCCTGCTGATGACGCCTCTGCTGGGCCCCGACCAACGCCCCTATGCCCTTGCGCAAGGCGCGCTGACCGCAGGCGGCTATGATTTCGAGGCGAACCTCAACCGGCAGCAACGCAATTATCCCACCAGCGCGGTGCTGCCCGGCGGCGCAACCGTGGAAGCCCCGGTCGATGCCCGACTGCTGTCCGCCCAGGGCACGGTTTCCTTCCTGCTCGCAGAGCCGAATTTCACTACTTCCCAAAGAATTAGCGAGGCTATCAACGCCAGCTTCGACCGCCCCATTGCCTCTGTCCGCAATGCCGATGAGGTGGTGATCGCCTATGATCGAGGTCCGGCCGAACTCGCTGCCTTCCTCTCCCGCATCGAAAATATCGCCGTCACGCCCGACCTCTCGCCGCGCATCGTCATCAACGAGCGCACGGGCACTGTGGTGGCCGGGTCCGGCGTACGGATTTCCAGCGTGGTGATCTCGCAAGGGGACATCAAGGTGACCATCGTCACCGAAAACTACGCCTCCCAGCCCAGCTTCATCTCAGGTTTCGCCAATGATGTGTCCAGCCTGATCGTGTCCAACACGAAACTGGCAGTGGACGAGGGCGCCAATGACGCCGTGATGAGCTTCCCCAACACCACCGTGGGTTCGCTGGTGGAAGGGCTCGCCCGGGCGAAAGTCGATACCAGACGCATGATCAGCATCCTGCAGGCTATCAAGGCCGCGGGCGCGCTCCATGCCGACATCGTGGTTCAATAAGGAGACATGGGGATGGACCAGCTTTCCGCCCTGCTTGTGGTGAAAGCGCTGGACGGGCTCGCTTTGCGCGCTTCGGCCATTTCGCAGAACGTCGCCAATGCCAACTCGCCCAATTATACTCCGCTGCGCGTCGATTTCGAGGGGCGACTGCGTGAAGCCGCACAGGCCGGGCCAGAGGCGGTGCGCCAACTTCGCCCGGAATTCGAACAGGATATGAGCCGCGCAGGCCAGGGCGGGATGCGCCTCGATCTTGAACTCGCCAGCGCCTCCGAAACCGCCCTGCGCTATGCCGCACTAGTCGATGTGCTGAGCCGCCAGATGCAATTGACCCGCCTTTCCATGACGGGAGGCCAGTAATGGACGCAATCGCGATCAGCCGCACGGGTCTGGATGTCGAATGGCGGCGCATGGAGATCATCGCGCTCAATCTGGCAAATATGAATTCCGGCCCAGCGGCGGACGGCACTTCGTTCCAGCCGCTCACGCTGCTTTCCGGCCCCGCCGGGAGCTTCGGCGCGGTACTGGATGGGCAACAGCCCCCCGCCGGCGTGCGCGCCTATGGCGTGCAGCCCAGCGGCGCCGGAATGCGCCGCGTATATGAACCCGGTCATCCTCAGGCAGATGCGAATGGCTATGTGTCCTATCCAAACGTCAGCCATGCCAGCGAAATGGCGCTGATGGTGAAAACCGCCCGCGCCTATGAGGCCAATCTGGTGGCGCTCGCCGCCGCACAACAGATCTATTCCAGCGCATTGCAGATCGGAAAACAGGCGTGAGCGCGCTGGACCCTGTGGCCGTGCTCGGCCTGTCAGACGGCCCTGCCCAGATCATGCGGCTGGGGCTGCCCGCCCTCCCCACTCCAGCCACAGGCCACACCAGCTTCGAATCCGTGCTGTCCGCAGGGTTGGATAGGGTCAACGACAAGGTCGCCCATGCAGACGAATTGGTACGGCAATTCGCGCTCGACGATTCCGTGCCTGTCCATCAGGTGACCATCGCGCTGGAAGAAGCGCGCCTTTCCATCGAACTCGCGACACAGGTCCGCACCCGGCTGGTGGAAACCTATCGTGAACTCATGAACATGCAGCTCTGACGCATGGAACGCAGGCAGATTCTCCTGATTGGCGGAATTTTCGCAGGTGTGCTGGCGGTGCTGGCCGTCGCGTGGTTCGCGTTTCTGCGCCCCGGCTATGGCACGCTCTACGAAGATTTGCGCGAAGCCGATGCGGCCGAAATCGTCAGCGTGCTGGAAAAACAGGGCATCGAATACCGGCTTGAAGATGGGGGTCACCGCCTTCTGGTGCCGGAAGCCGATATCGGCCGCGCACGGGTGCTGGTGGCGGGATCGGGTGTCGCGACCGGCGGCACGGTGGGCTTCGAGCTATTCAATGAAAGCGATATGGGGCTCACCGAATTCGCGCAGAAGGTGAACTATCAGCGCGCCTTGCAGGGCGAACTGGCCCGCACCATCATGGGCATGGACGGGATCGCCTTTGCCCGCGTCCATCTTTCCCTGCCCGAGCGAACCCTTTTCCGCGCCAACCAGACCGGCCCCAAGGGGGCGGTAACCTTGCAAACCGCGGGGAACGCCACGCTCGACCCAGCGCGCGTTACCGGCATTCAACAACTCGTTTCCTCCGCTGTTCCAGAGCTGGCCGCGCGTGAAGTCGCCGTGTTGGACCACCGCGGCAGGCTTTTGAGCCCTCTGCCGGTGGATGATGCCGAGGCCAATGGCCAGCTCGACGAACGCTCCGCATTGGAAGAATATTACCGCGCCCGCATTCGCGGCGTGGCCGAAAAGCTGATCCCCGGCGTGCCGTTTGACGTTCGGGTTCTGGCCGTTCCTTCAAGCGGCGAGGAAGCTCCGAACACCCGGAATTTCAGCCTTCGCATCGCCCTGCGCACGGAAATGGAACTGGGCGTCGAAGATCGCGACATGCTGCAATCCGCCATTGGCGAAACAGCCGGGCTGGAACCCGCCAATGGCGACGTTCTGCGCTTCGAAACCGGGCCGCTGGAAGATCTGACCACGCAGGGTCCCGCAACCCGCCCCTCCACCTCCCCGGAGCAGCCTGCGCTTTCCCCAATCGTTGTACCGGATCACATGATGGCCGGCGATTGGCTAGGTGGCCGGTGGTTGTGGGCCCTTCTGGCAGTACCCATCGTGCTCCTCCTCATCGCATTGCGCCGCCGCAGTCGCCTTTCCCCGGAAGAGCAACAGAGCTTTGCCGATCTGCTCGGTGAAAAAATCGCCATGGCCGAGGGGGCATCCCATGGAGAGTGAGGCCGCTGACATGGCTCCGTTGCTCAATCGCTGGGATACCCTGCCCGTGGGGGACCGGCAGGGCATCATGCGCCGCATGGAAGCATCCCAACGGCTTGCGTTCGAGCGTCTGCTTGCCGCCCCAGAGCGCGAAAAGTCGGATACCGATGCGCGAAACCGCCGTTTCCGCGCTTACTCGCAATGGCTCGCCGCTTTGCTGGATGCCTGCGAGAATGACAGCCCGATCGCCTCTGCGCTGACCCCGAATGTGCGCTCCGCGCTGCTGGAGGGGCAGGAAGAGATCGCCTCTTCCCAGAGCCCCAGCAATGCGCCCAAGACGCCGGGAGAAAGCCTGCGCATCTTCTGGCGCGAACTACGGAGCTGGCTGTGAGCAGGCTGTTCAAGGCAGGCGACGCCCGCATACAGGAGGCGCTCCAGCCGCTGAGTGCAGCTCCGCCAGCGCCCGGGCAGACAGCGCCCCGGCAGGCCGAGCCCCTATTGACCCGCCGGGACATGCCTGAAGCGGACGAGGCACTGGATCGGCATTGTATCGAACTGGAAGCCGCAATCGCGAATCTACGGCATCGCATCGCACAGATGGAAGCGGAGGCTGAGCAGCGCGAGGAAGCGGCTTTTGAGCGGGGCCGGCAGGAAGGGCTTGATCATGTCGCAGGCGAGGAAAAACGGCGGCTGGATTTGCTCGCCGCTTCGCTGGAAAAGCTGCAGCCGACCAGAGAGCAAATGCTGGCGGATTGCGAGATCCTGGCCCTGCAATTGAGCCGAACAGCCCTGAAACGAGTGTTCGGGGAGGAGGCACTTCAGGCGGATCTTCTGGCCGCCACGCTGACCTATCACCTCTCCACCCTGCAAAGGGACCTGATGCGGCAGGTAAGGGTTTCAGCCCGCGATTTCCGTTCAACAGCCGATCTTGCCACTCTGGGGGAGCATCTTCCCGGCCTTACTCTAGTCGCGGATGACACGCTCGCACCCGGAGACTGCAAGGTAGAGCTCCGGCTCGGCTCACTCGACATCGGGCTGCCGGGGCAATGGCAACGCCTGAGTGCCTATTTCGATCAGCTGGCACAGACAGAAGCGGGAGTCGCCCCATGAAGGCTCACCCCTTTGTACGCCGCCTGGAGAGCGCGGAATTCAGCCGCGCCATGGGCTCTATCCTGCGCATCAATGGCGAATTTCTGGAGGCGGACGGCCCTTTCGCCAGCGTGGGCGATTATTGCGAGGTGGAGGCCGCCGGGACAGCGCCCCTGCTGGCCGAAGTGGTCGCGGTAGAGGCGGAACGCCTGCGGTTGGTTCCAATCGGCCATCCACCCCGGCTGGCCCTGGGGGCCACGGTGGTGCGCGCGCGGGGTGTGGAGGATATTCCCGTTGGGGCAAGTTTCGGCGGGCGCGCAATCGATGCGCTGGCCCGCCCGCTGGACAGCCAGAGCCCGATATGGCCCGAACGACGCCAGAAGCGTGCCGGCAAACCCCTCGCCCCGTTCGACCGGACAGCCCCGACCGAACGGATCGAGACAGGAATTCGCGCCATCGATGCGCTGCTCCCGTTGGGAATGGGCCAGCGCATAGGCATCTTCGCTGCCGCCGGGGTCGGCAAGACCAGCCTGCTTGAACAAATCGCCCGACAGACCCGCTGTGACCGGGTGGTGCTGTGTCTGGTGGGGGAGCGCGGCCGCGAGGTGGATGTGCTGTGGCGCATGCTGCAGGAAAGCCCGAACAGAGCGCAATCGACATTGGTCGCGGCCACCGCGGATGAAAGCGCCAGCCTGCGCCTGCGGGCCATCGAACAGGCAGTGGGCCTTGCGGAGCATTGGCGCGACGAAGGCGAGCATGTGCTGCTGCTGGTGGATTCTGTCACGCGAGTGGCTCACGCCTTGCGGGAACTGGGCCTCGCGGCAGGCCTGCCACCCAGCGTCCGCGGCCTTACCCCGAACGTGTTTTCCGCCCTTCCACGTCTGGTCGAACGCTGCGGCGCTGCGCGCGGGGGCGGGGCGATAACGGCGGTGTTCACCGTTCTGAGCGAGACGGACGATGTGGACGATCCTGTAGTGGAACTGATGAAGTCCGTGCTGGACGGACATATCGTTCTTTCCCGCCAACTGGCCGAAAAACGCCATTTCCCCGCAATCGACCTGTCTCGCAGTGTCAGCCGCCTGGCTGGAGACCTGCTTGATGAGCAGGAAGGCGCACTGAGCGGGGAAGCCCATGCCCTGATCGCCACATATGAAGAAGCGCGGCCCATGATAGAAAGCGGCCTTTATCGCGGCGGAGCCAGCGAACGGATTGACCGCGCCATTGCCCTGCAGAGCGCGCTTTCCAGCTTCCTGGCTCAGAAGGCCAAGGAGCATAGCGAGCTGGCCGAAACCACCGGAGCCCTCGCCCGCATTTTGACGGCAGGCAATCATGCGTAGCGGCCGCGATTTTCATCACCGTCTGGGCCGGATTGCCTCGCTACAGGCGCTTAGGGTCATGGCCAGTCAGGGCGAACTGGCCGAAGCGCAAGCCGCAACCGGCAAGGCGCAGGCACGGCTCGTCGAGCAGGAACGCGAAATCGCGACGAAGGAAGGTGAAGTCGCCTCCCTGCTTGCGGCAGATGCCCTCGATTTCGCCGGGTGGCGCATCGCCCTTGCCGTGCTTGGAGATCTCTCGACCATCGGCGAGATAGTCACTGCCGAGACACGCGACTGCGAAAGACAGGAAGCGGAGCGGCGCGAGCAGTGGCGGCAGGAATATGCGCGGGAGGAGCAAGCGACCGCGTTGCTGCGCAAAATCTCCCGCCGGATGGCCGAAAAGCGTGACGATGCCGCCATGCTTGAAGTCACCAGCCTTCATCCTCGCTCCGACAGGAGTGAGGCATGACCATCGCCCTGCCCACATTTCCGCAAACCGCCATCTCCCGGCAGCAACAGCCGTCAGGCGGAGACGCCCAGCTCGGCGCTGATGACACGCAGGCAGGCGCATTTGCCGATCTGCTGGCGTCCTTGCTCTCTCCTCGCGCGGAAACCGGCTCCGGACCCGATGCCCTCTCATCCAGGCCGAGCGAAATGATGCAAGAACAGTTCCGCCATGCCGCCCCGCTGACGCCATTGCCGGGATCCCCCGCAGAGGCCTTCAGCGCGGCGAGGTTGCTGGTGGATATGGCGTTGGATTTGCCCGGTGAGGGCGTGACGGGTTTGGCTCAAGTCGATGTTCCCAGCCGGGTCGAGACATCCTCAAGATCGTCTGCCCCCACAATGTCCAGCCGTGATAATTTGATGGAGGAGCTTGCTCTGGCATCGACCGCGTCTGAGCTGCAGGGGACGCAACCGTCCCGCCGGCAACCTGCACCACCCGCAAATCTATCGCGGCCATCCGGCTCCCTGACCGCACCGGAGTTGTCATCGGCGAATTCCGGCCCAGCCCTATCACCTGGCACCAGCGCGGCGCCTGCGCGCGGCCCGTCAACGCCTCCGCTAGAACTCCTGCAATCCCGAGGCATCGAGCGCTCGTTTCACACCCCGTTGGTCGCCGCGCCTTCCGGCCAAAATTCGCCCTTTGGCGCACAACTCGTAAGGACGGAAGCTGGCCTGCAACTGATCCTGCGCCTGCCGAAACTGGCCGAGAGCGAGCGCGCCGGGCTGGAAACCGCGCTGACCCATCTGCTGGAAAGCCACGGACACCGCAGCACCGCCATCGTCATTCATGAAATCGTGAAAGGGTAGAACAGGTGGCCAGCAATCCGATCGATGCGTTGGGAGGCGCCTCCGCCGCAACCACGTCCCAGACCACGCAGAGCGCGACAGACGCCTTCGGCCTGGGGTTCGAAGATCTGCTGAAGATCGTCCTCACACAGCTGACCTATCAGGATCCGCTGAAACCGATGGACAATTTCCAGTTCGTTTCCCAGCTCGCGCAGTTCTCGCAAATTCAGCAAACCCAGCAAATGTCGGAGAGCCTGCAGGCTCTCGTCTCGGCGCAATCGACGTCGCAAGCCGCCACTCTGCTTGGCCGGATTGTCGAGATCCCGGCGGGCAACACCGTGCTGGCCGGCAAGGTCACCGCCATCGCCTTCGGACAGGAAGGCCCGACCCTCACCATTCAGACCGCAAATAACCAGACCATCTCGAACGTCAGTCTCGGGGCGGTCTCGCAGATCAGGGAGTCCAACTGACATGTTCGGATCAATCTATATCGGGCTGAGCGGGCTTAACGCCTATTCCGAAGGGCTGAAGACCGTCAGCAACAACGTCAGCAACCTCAACACAACTGGGTTCAAGGCATCGGATGTCAGCTTCTCCGATGTCTATGGCTCAGGCAGTTCTGGCGGGCTGGATTACACTTCTTCCGGCGCCAAGGCCGGTCACGGGGTGAGCCTGCAGGACATCTCGCTCAATTTCGGCCAGGGCGAATTACGGCAGACGGACCGGGATCTCGATCTGGCAATCGATGGTGGCGGCTTCTTCGTCCTCCTCGATGGAGATCAGACGCTCTACACCCGCACCGGCAGCTTCATGGTGAATGATGAGGGCTATATCGTCCTTTCCGGGACGGATTATCGGCTGGCGGTACTCGACAATAGCGGTCGGCCGGTAAGCCTGAACATCGACGCATCCCGTACTAGCCCGCCTGAAGAAACGACTAAGATTAAATTTGCCGACAACCTCTCTTCCACTGCCACCGAATTTTCGATCGCTGACGTCAAGGTGTTCGACGAGCGCGGGAAGGAGCATCTCTGGACGCTGAAATTCTCGCGCGAAGAAACCGTCTTCGATGAATGGACTCTCAAGGTGACCGACGCTGGAGGCGCCGAGATTGGCAGCAAAACACTGAAATTCATCGCCGGTATAGCCGATCCTACCACGCGAACGCTCACTTTCGCGGATAGTGCCAGCGGGCTTTCGGTGGATTTCGATTTCTCCCGCGTGTCCTCTTTCTCCTCCGGCACGGTCAGTTCGCTGCGCGCTTCCGAGGTGGATGGGCAGGGAACCGGATCGGTCACCAGGCTGGCCGTTAACGCCAAGGGCGAGTTGGAAATCACCTATAGCAATGAAGAGAAGAAAGCGCTGGGAGCCATCGCCCTGGCCGACTTCCGCGATCCGCAGACGCTGGAACAGCGCAGCAGCGGGCTGTTCGCCCACAACGGTTTCGGCCAGGTCCAATATCTGCCCGCAGAGGACAGCCGCGTGGGAACGGTACTCAGTCGTCGGCTGGAAGCGTCCAATGTCGATCTGGGATCGCAATTCGCCGAACTGATCCTGATCCAGCGCGGCTTCCAGGCATCTTCGCAGATCATCAGCGTTTCCAATGACATGATCCAGCAGCTCTTCGGTATTCGGGGCCAGGGATGAGCGCCATTCCCCTTCTCTGGCTGCCGGATAGCGCCTTGCTGGATGCCCGCACTGCGGAGCCAGTGGCGCGCTATGTGCAGCAATGGGCGAGCGAATGGTTCGCCGCCGCCCGACCTTGCCTGCCTCCGCGTTGGGAAAAGCTGGCGCACGGCCCCGCGACGCTGGGCTTTGCGCTCCACCATGAGGGGCGAGGGTTCCGTCTGGCGGTGCATGAAGAAGGGCGGCTGGCCCTTGGTTCGCAATTGCTCGGCCGCACCCTTGCCGAACACGACCTGCGAACGCCGCAAGACCGCGCGCTGATCGAGGGGCTGGTCGGGAAGGCGCTCGCCTCGCTCGGTTCATTGCTCGATAATGTGCTGCCCCAGGACAATTCGCCCGACGGCTTTGCCCTGCCTGTCACATCAGCAGATGGAGAACTGCTGCTGAGGATCGAGGCTGGGGCAGGTCTGCTCGCCCTGCTGGCACGGGGTTGGGCCGGGTCAGGCCGGAAACGCGCCCCGCTCAGTCCGCGCAGCGCCGCGATGGGCCCGCAGCCGCTTCGCCTCGGCGCAAGGCTCGGTTCCAGCCGCCTCGCTCTGGCAGAAATCGAAACGCTCGAGATTGGCGATGTCCTGACCCTCGACACTCCCCTCGCCGCCCCGCTCGACGCTCTGATCGACGATGTGCCCAACGCCAGTGGCGCACTCGCCTTGGTGCCCGGCGAAAGCGGGATTCAACTCCAGCTCACAAGGCCAGCAACCCAATGGTAGATGACGACGCAAAAACCCTCGAACCGGCCCGCAAGACGGAACTGCCTGCCCGGTTGATCGATCATGTCGAGGTCGATCTCGAAGTGATCCTGGGGGAGGCCCGGCTTTCGGTCGCGGAGCTTGCCGCACTGGCCAAGGGCGAACTGGTGCCAGTGGACCGCATGTTGACGGAAGCGGCGGAAGTCCGCGTGAATGGCCGCGTCATCGCCCGGGGCGAGATCGTGAGTGTGGACGATAAATACGCCATCCGCGTAACCGAGATCGGTGGATAGGCATGACGCGCGCCGTCTTTGCCCTTGCGCTTCTTGGACTGCCCACACCCGCGCTCGCAGGGGAGCTGGCGGGAGGATCATCACCCGACATTCCATGGTTGCGACTGCTGCTGGCCTTTGCCTTTTGCATCGCATTGGCGTTTGGCGCGGTGCTGCTGCTCAAGCGCCATCAACGCGGCGGCGGCCCCATTATTGGGCCTTCCGCACTGTTCCATGGGCGCGGTCAGGCCTCGGCCCGCAGAATCAGCGTGATCGAAACTCGCCGCGCCAGCCCAACGGCGGATTTGTGCCTCGTCGAATGTGATGGGGAAACCTGGCTGCTGGCGCTGACTTCCAGCGGCACGACCGTTTTGAAAGGGCCGCAATGATACGCGCCCGCCAATGGATCGCGCCCACGTTGGCCATCTGTGTGGCGCTGATCGCCAGTCCCGCGGTTGCGGCAAGCACCGGCGCCGCGCAGCAAACTACCGAGGCCGTGCGGATCGGGGTGATCCTGGCCGTGCTGGCGATTATCCCGGCAATCCTGATAAGCACCACCAGCTTCATCAGGATCGTGGTAGTCCTGTCGATGGTCCGCCACGCATTCGGCATGCCGCAGACTCCACCCAATGCGGTGCTGACCAGCCTTGCCCTGTTCATGACCGCCTTCGTGATGGGCCCCACCCTCACCGAAGTGAACCAGAAGGGCCTCCAGCCCCTGCTGGACGGCACTCAGGAACTCACGCAGGCCCTGGAAGGCGGATCGCAGCCACTGCGCGAATTCATCCTGGCCCACACGCGCGATAGCGACCTCGAAATGGTCTATCGCATGTCGGGCAGCCCCCTTCCCGCCACGCCGCAGGATGTCGAATTACTGAAGCTCACCCCTGCATTCATGCTCAATGAACTGCGTGTGGCTTTCACCATCGGCTTCGTGATCCTGCTGCCTTTCCTGCTGATCGATCTGGTGGTGGCCAGCATTCTGCTGTCGCTGGGCATGATGATGGTCCCCCCGGCCACAATATCCCTCCCAGTCAAGGTACTGATGTTCGTGCTGATCGACGGGTGGAGCCTTGTGCTGGAAGGGTTGCTCGGCAGTTTCACATGAGGGCCCGCAGCGATTGCGGGGGCAAGAACAGCCGCGAGGCGAAAGGCAGCGGCAGGGCAGCACCCTTGCGCGGTATGGACATGCTGCTGCGGCCAGAACGGGTGGAGGCAGCCCTCTGGCGCAGCTTCAGCGAAGATTCCGGCCCTGCCGCCCGCCTCCGCCTGTTCGAGCATTATCGGCCTTTCGCTGCCCGTCTGGCCACGTCGCAATTCGCCCGCCGGGCGCCCGGCAATTACGAGCGCGGCGACGTGGAGCAACTGGCCTATGAGGCGTTGATACAGGCAATCAGCCGCTTCGACGCAACGCGCGGCGTGCCGTTTGAAGCCTTCGCCCGGCTCCGCATCAAAGGGCATATAGCCAATCATCTGGCACAGGCGAGCGAAGGGGCAGCGCAACGCCAATTTCGCCAACGGGTCGAGCGGGAGCGGTTGAAATCGCTTCAGGCCGGGAATGAGCCCCCCGATGCCCTTGCGGCCTTGTCGGCCTTGTCCGCGGCAATCGCCTTGGGGCTGATGCTGGAGGGGGATAGGACGCGGGAACTGCACGCCATCCCCGATCCGGCCCCTACCCCATATGAAAGCCTCGCCTGGCGCGATCTGCAGGGCCGGGTGCGTGCGCTGATAGACAAGCTGCCCGAGCGTGAGGAGTTCGTGATCCGCCAGCATTACCGCAACGGCGTCAGCTTCCAGCAGATCGCCGTGCTGATGGGCCTCACCAAGGGGCGGGTATCGCAAATACACAAGGCCGCTCTGGACAGGCTCCGGGGTATGGCCGCAAAGCTACGTTAGGAGAACCAAAATGGAATTATGCGGCGACGAGGATATGGCCGCGCTGGTGCGGCAAATGCAGGCCAGCGATACGGAAGATTTGGCGGCCGTGGACGCCGCGCTTAAACGCTTCCCGCAGGACCCACGCCTGCATTTCATGCGCGGTTCCATCCTGGCCGGGCGTAAGGAACCACGCGAAGCCCATGCCGCACTGGCCCGGGCGGTTGAACTGGCGCCCGATTTCGCCATCGCCCGCTATCAATTGGGCTTCTTCGAGCTGACTTCCGGCGAAGTGGACCATGCACTGTCCAGTTGGGGTCCACTGCTGCGCCTGCCGGAAGATGCCTATCTGCGCAAATTCGTGGAAGGGCTGACCCATCTTGTCCGCGACGAATTCGAGCCAGCCCTGGCCCGGATGCGTGAGGGCATCGCGCTCAACCGCGAGAACGATCCGCTCAATGGCGACATTCGCCTGCTGATGGCCGAATGCGAAAGAGCAATGAAGGCTGGCGGCGGGCCGACCGAAGGGGATGAGGGAGAAGGATCAGATCTCTCCGCCACTTCCCTGCTGCTCGGCCAATTCCCCGGCGGCCCGACCCGGCACTGACGGGCAATCACGATGACCCGTATCAACCAGGTCGATCAGGTTCTGCTGCTGTTACGACAGCAATTGCAGCGCCTCGACAAGTCTAACCGCGCTCGCAAGGGCAGCGCCAGTTCGGCCATCGGCGTCCAGCGCCGCCCACCCGCCGCTGGCCGGGTGGAGGCCGTGCTGCGTACGGATGATCTCTCGGATGAAGACCTCGCCCGTACTCTTGTCACTGCGCTGCTGGTCGATGAATTCGGCGAAGCAGTGGCGAATGACCCGGCCTTCCAGCACATGGCAAGCGAGGTGCATCGTATAATCGCAAGCGATCCACAGGCGGCCAGCCTGCTGGCGGAGGCGTTGAAGGGAGTACGCGGAGCTTAAGCACTCGGACAGCGAGATGGGAAAGATTGCGGGCGCTTCAGCTCGGCGTTTTCAAATTGTCCGGCGCTCCAGCAATCCGTTTACCCCTTTGGCAGGCGGTTAGGGCATCGAATGCGCAACGATCCAGAAACTTGTCGCCGGAAGGTTCGGCCCAAGCGCTCAGAAACGGCACGAGCGAAGGATCAGCTATCATTTCGGCGGCTGCAAATAATGGTACACAAGCATCATCACAGAGAAGTGCGGCTTTAACCAGCGGCAGCGCAAGTACCTTATCTCTCTGTGCAAGACCCAGAAGCGCTTCGGCCTTAACCACATTGTCTTCATCGGCCGCAGCTATCAGCAGGGCGTCTTTTACCTCGGGCGTATCAATCTCATGCTGAGCAAGCAGCATTGTGGCCCAGTCACGGTTGGCGAGATCATCATCGCGCATCATCTCTATCAGACGCCGAAGATTTGCGTCGGCGAAGCTGTCGCCTGTCAGCGGAACCTCGCCGGCAATAAGCGCCTTAAGAAAATCCGAAGGAGGTTCGTAACGTTCGCTCATTCGTTGAAACTGACAACTTGTTGCAACCTCCGCAATATTTTCGTCAAATGACATGCTCTTCGACAAGCTCAAGACGAACGACTAGCCTGCTCCCCACTCCCACCAGCCAACTCCGCAGCCTCCACCGGCGTATCCACCGGCTCGCCGCGATCCTTGCGCTCGGAATAGCGGTCCACCAATTGCGCGGCATGAGGCCGCAGCAGCACGGTGAAGCGGACCAGTTCTTCCATCACATCCACGATGCGGTCGTAATAGCTGGAGGGCTTCATCCGCCCCGCCTCGTCGAATTCCTCATAGGCCTTGGCCACGCTCGACTGGTTTGGGATCGTCACCATTCGCATCCAGCGGCCAAGGATACGCAGGGAATTCACGCTGTTGAAGCTCTGCGATCCGGCGCAGACCTGCATTACGGCCAGCGTCCGCCCCTGGGTGGGACGCAGGCCCTTATAGGCGAGCGGTAGATGGTCGATCTGGGCCTTCATCACCCCGGTGATCTGGCCGTGCCGTTCCGGGCTGCACCACACCTGCCCTTCGGACCAGAGCGAATGTTCGCGCAGTTCATGTACAGCGGGGTGATCGTCCCCCGGCACCTGATCAGGCAACGGCAGATCGGATGGATCGAAAATCCGCGTCTCGCAGCCGAACAATTGCAGCAGGCGCGCCGCCTCTTCCACCGCCAGCCGCGAATAGGACCTCTCGCGCAACGAGCCGTAGAGCAGGAGGATACGCGGCGGCGGATTGAGGGCACCCAGCCCGGTTGCGGGCGAGTGATAGAGATATTCCGGCTTGAGGGCCGGGAAGCCGGCCGGATCGGGCAGGTCGCGCAGACGGTTCATTAGGCGCGCCCTCCATCCGGCATAGTATCGGCGAACCAGCGGCGGCCAATCCACAGAGCGACATTGACCAGCGCGATCAGCACAGGCACCTCCACCAAGGGCCCAATCACCGCCGCGAAGGCCACCGGGGAAGCAAGACCGAAGGCGGCGATGGAAACTGCAATCGCCAGTTCGAAATTGTTCGACGCCGCTGTGAAGGACAGCGCCGTGGCACGCGGATAATCGGCCCCTGCCAGCTTCGAGAGGGCAAAGCTGAGCAGGAACATGGTGACGAAGAAGATCACCAGCGGCACTGCTACCTTCACGGCGTCCATCGGCAGGGCCAGAATCTCGCTGCCTTTCAAGCTGAACATGGCGACGATGGTGAAAAGCAGCGCAATCAGCGTGACCGGGCTGATCGCAGGCAGGAAGCGGTGATCGTACCAATCGCGCCCCTTGTGCGTAATCAACGTCCGCCGCACCAGATAGCCTGCCGCGAAAGGCACGCCCAGATAGGTCAGCACTGCCCTGGCGATAGTGGCGAATTCCACGTTCACCACATGCGCCTCCAACCCGGACACGGGCGGAAGCACAGTCAGGAGCAGCCATGCATAGGGCGTCTATAAGGCAATCTGGAGCAATGAATTGAACGCCACCAGCCCGGTGACATATTGCGGATCGCCATGCGCCAGCTGGTTCCACACCAGCACCATGGCAATGCAGGGTGCGATACCGATCAGGATCAGGCCGGTCATATATTCGGGCGAATTACCAAGGAAGGTAACTGCCAGCGCGAACATCAGCGTCGGCCCGATGATCCAGGCCAGTAGGAAGGACAGGCCCAGAACCCGTGTATCGCGGAACACCCGCCCCAGTTCCTCATATTTCACCTTCGCCAGCGGCGGGAACATCATCAGGATCAGGCCGATGGCGATGGGGATATTGGTGCTGCCCCATGAAAGGCTCTCGATAGTCTTGGGCAATCCTTCGAACGTGGAGCCGAGCCCGACGCCCAGCGCCATGGCGAGGAAAATCCATAAGGTGAGATAGCGATCGAGGAACGAAAGGCGTTCCCGCCCGGCAGTTGCGGTCATGATGCGTGCCTCAGCCGGAAATGCGATTACCGGCGGCGTCCACCACCTGCTCGCCATCTTCCTTGGCGAAGGCACCTTGCTGGGCAGGCAGCAGGTCCAACACCTCTTCCGAAGGGCGGCACAGCTTCACCCCCAAAGGCGAGACGACCAGCGGGCGATTCATGAGGATCGGATGCGCCATCATCGCGTCGATCAACTGGGCATCGCTCAGGCCGGGGTTATCGAGCCCAAGCTCCGCATAGAGAGTGCCCTTCTCGCGCAGCAGGGCGCGAGGGGTGATCCCGGCCCGTTCGATCAGCCCTTCCAACATGGCCCGCGAAGGAGGCGTCTTGAGATATTCCACCACATGTGGCTCGATCCCGGCATTGCGGATCATGGCCAGAGTGTTGCGGGAAGTCCCGCATTCAGGGTTGTGATAAATCACCACGTCCATTCGGGTTTGCATCCTTCAGCAGCAATCCAGTTCGGCAAGCAGCGGGCGGCACAATTCCGCATTCCCAGCGCAGCAATCCTTGGCGAGATAGATCATCAGCCCACGCAGCCCCGCCAGATCGGCACGATAGCGGATGGTGCGACTTTGCCGTTCCGCCGTGACCAGCCGGGCACGCGTCAGAATGGCCAGATGAGAGGAAAGCGTATTGGCCGGCACTTCCAGTGCCTGCGCGATCTCGCCAGCCGGCAGCCCTTCCGGCTCATGCCTCACCAACAGGCGAAACGCCGCCAACCGGGTCTGCTGGGCAAGGGCCGAAAGGGCATCGAGAGCTTCAAACGAATCCATATTTCGAGAAATATCGAATCTTTGGGCGTGTGCAAGCCAATAGACCGAAAGAATTTGAGCGCAGCCCATCAAGATGCCTTCGCCATTCAAGGCCAAGTTCGCGGCGGAACATAATGGAGCGCGCGTGCAGATGGACCTGCCTTTCGACGTCGAATTGCTCACCCCCCACATGGGCGCCATCATCACCGGCGTGGATATCACTGCCCCGGTGAGCGAGGAAATGGCGGCTGCGCTGCGGCAGGCGTTGGCCGATTATCTGGTGATCTTCTTCCGCGGCCAGCCGCTGAGCCACGAGGCGCACCGCGATTTCGCGCGGATCTTCGGCCCGCTCCATATCGGCAAGGCGGCAGCAGCCTGGGCGATGAAGGACTATCCGGAAATCGTGGCCATCCATGCCGATGCTGATTCCAAATATGTCGCGGGCGAAGCCTGGCACAGCGACATGAGCTGCGATCCCGAGCCGCCGCTCGGCTCCGCGCTCTATCTCCACACCGTGCCGCCCACCGG
>MKUB01000060.1:17341-24484 GCA_001898545.1 Sphingomonadales bacterium 63-6
ATCGACAACCTCCCACGTGCCGAGGGCGACGCCATCCTGGCCTATCTCTACCAGCATGTGCAGCAGCCGCAGTTCCAGTGCCGCTTCCGCTGGCAGCCGCATTCGGTGGCCCTGTGGGACAATCGCTCGGTCCAGCATTCCGCCATCTGGGATTACTTCCCGCAAACCCGCTCGGGCTACCGGGTGCAGATCGCAGGGGACAAGCCGTTCTGATGACCGACACAACCGCCCCCACCCCGGTCGATACCCTCATCCGCAACACCATGGTGGTGACGATGAATGCCGAACGGCAGATCATCACCGATGCCGCCATTGCCATCACGGGCGACAAGATCAGCCATGTCGGCAAGACCTCCGATATCCTGCCCCTCGTCACGCCCAAGGAAGTCATCGACGGCAGCCGCTTCGTCATGACGCCGGGCTTCGTCAACGGCCACATCCACATCACGGGCGAGCCGATCACGCGCGGCTTCGTGCCTGACGATACCGGCTGGCACGAGAATGTCTGGCAATGGCTCGTCCCCCTCTACCAGGCACAGGAGCCGGAGGACGAGGCAACCTCCGCCACGCTCGCCGCGCTGGAAATGATGCGCACCGGCACTACCTCCTTCCTTGAAGGCGGCACGGTGCGCCATGTCGGCCCGGTGGCCGAGGCCCTGCACGCCAGCGGCATTCGCGGCCGCATCGGCAAATGGACGGAAGACCGCGCCTTCGACCCGTCCGAAAGCCAGACCGCCAAGACCGACGCCGCCATCCGCGCCATGGAGGAAGCCGTCGCCACCCTGACCGACAGCGATGGCCGGATCGACGTATGGCCCCTGCTGGTCGGCCACGTCACCGCGACGGACGCAATGTGGCAGGCCGCCGTCGCGCTGGCCAAGGCCAAGGGCGGGCGCGTGGCCGCGCATATGAGCCCGGTTGAGGCCGATCCCGAATGGTATCTGGCCAATATCGGCCGCCGCCCGATCATCCATTTGGCCGAAATCGGCGCGCTCGGCCCCGAAGTCTGCCTCACTCACGCCGTCCATCTGGACGATGCGGAAGTGGCCGCCCTCGCCCAATCCGGCGCCAACGTCGCCCATTGCCCCATGTCCGGGCTGAAAGGCGCCTATGGCCTTACCCCGGCGGGCAAGTTCCCCGAAATGCAGGCTGCGGGCGTGAACCTGATCCTGGGGACGGACGGCAACAATAATTCCAACAGTTCCGACCTGATGCGCGCCTCCTACCTCGTTGCGGCCCTGTTCAAGGACGCGAGGCGCGATACCGCCGCCTTCCCCGCGCATGAGGCGCTGACCATGCTGACCCTCAACGGCGCAAATGCGCTGAACATGGCAGACAGCATCGGCTCGATCGAAGTGGGCAAGAAGGCCGACCTCGTCCTGCACGACACAAACCGGCCCGAATGGCAGCCCCTGTTCAACGTAGTGAACCAGCTGATCTGGTCAGCCGACGGCCGGGGCGTCCACTCCGTATGGATCGACGGCAAGCGCGTGATCGACAACCACCGCTCCACCACCGTGGACGAGGAAAAGCTCTACGCCGAAGCCACCAGCGCCGGCAAAGCCGTGATCGCCCGCACCGGCCTGCCGGACAAGCAGGTCTGGCCGGTGGTGTGAGAGGGCCGGTGATCCGGGGCCTCTGATCGGGGGGTGAAGTGTCACCCGAAAGTGACGCGAAACACCCCCCGAAACTTTTCGCCCGATCCTCCCGCAAGGCCCGGTTTCGAGCGGTTTTTCGGCCTTGCCTGTAGGATTGGGTGTGACCTTTCGTTTTGCAGTTTCGTGCAGCCTGCGCGCGGCCCGGAAAACCGGGCTGCGGCGGGCGAGAGAGGTGTTGGGCGAGGCGGAGACGAGGCTGTCCATCGCGCAGGATAAACGCCACTTTGGGGTGTGTAGGAAAGTGGTTTGTGCCGCGGGCGAAACTGCGCAACGAACCGCTTGCGGTGCCCCCTTCCTTCTCCCGTTAACGGGAGAAGGATAGCGAAGCTCGCCCCGAAGGGGCTAGCGGAGCTTGGATGAGGGTTGGCGCCCTCTCGAAGCATCAGACACCCTCACCCAACTCCGGCCAGGCCGGGTTCCGGCCAAGCCTAGGTATCCCTCTCCCGCCAGCGGGAGAGGGTTTGAGGTGGCTTATCACCCTTTCAGCCCTGATGCCTGGACATCAGGGCACAGCCATCACAGGCGCGCAAAAGTTCAAACAGACAACATCGACAAATTCCAAAGTCGCTAGCCACCTGAAAACAATGTGTAATTATACTCATTCCAAGAGATATTTTATCGTATAAATTGTAAGTTCGTTTTTCTTGAATCGAGGTTGATATGGCGACCAACAAGCGTTCAATTCCAGAAATTCGGGCTCGCCTAAGGGAGATCGCGGACGAACACGAAATCGATGAACTTCACGATCTTGCAGACGAGACTTATAGGAACACACCCGTCAAGCGAGCTGCCAACAAGAGTACTCCACTCACGCCAGAGCTAGCTGCGAAGATACGCAAATACGTCGCCAAGTACCCGAATCTTCATCAGCGCGACGTTGCACAATATTTCAACGTAAATCCTGGTCGCGTTTCAGAAGCGCTCAATTATCAAGTCTGATTTCGTTCTGCCCTTCCGCGCAGCCCGCGTGCCTCCTGACGAGCCGGGCCGGGCCGCGCCGGGCAGGCGACAAAGGCGCTGCGCGAAGCAGAGACCTAACTGTTAATGAACGCAGGACAAACGCCATTTGGTGACGTGTAGGAACGTGTTTTGTGGTCTACTCGCTTCGCATACGGAAAGCCGCGTAGCCCTTTGACTCCCATAACGCCGCGACATACTTACCCCCCTCTATTCAGGGGGATTTATGCCAGACAGACAGGTCCCGGTAGCGTTCTTCAATGTCGTTGCCACACCGCACCCGCAAGGTGCATATAAAGAGGCATTGGACCAAATTGCCGCGCAACCGTTCAACTATCGTGGAAGAGATTTCGCGGTCGTATTCAAACCTCAGCCAGATCCGGACGATGTTCGATTTCTCAGAGGACGTCTTGCTGCTTGGACAGACATCAATCCGAAAGAGCCGTCGATCGACAAAGCCACCTTTGAAGAGGTGAAAGTCGAAGACTCGCTTGCGGAGATTTTTGAAAAACGAGGGTTCAATAATAGAGGTTTCGCGTGGGTTTTTGACGTTCATAAGCATACTCTTGCGTTTGAGTTGAGGAACGAGCTGGATCAAACCATTTCCGCCAAGCAAGTGGAGAAAATTTTCGAGCACCTTCTGTCGTCGCTGAACCGTGAGGGACAGACATATGAGGTGACACTTATACCGCGCGAAGATGCTGTGGACATCGTGCTGGGATTGTCGAGACTTGATACAATCACTATAGTTCTGAAACGTGACAACGTCGGTGACCACGACGATGGAGACGCCGACGACGTTCTGCGAGAATTGGAGGAACAGAATACCAAAAGGCAGGCTTACCATTTTTCGCGCCAGCCCGGCACCGACAGCATTAAGTTGAACGAGAGAAACAGGGCTAGAGCGGATGCTGCACCGGAAAACGGTTTTGTCGCCAGCACAGGTCAAGACGCAGATGGCAACCATCAATCCCTCTCGACAAAACAGTATCCGGACGTTGTAGCGGCGACTGTCCCTGCTGGCGGATCAATTTTCCATGCCCTCAAAGTCAAACTCTTCGGACGAGCCTAAGGGCGAAAATTCCCTACGGGGATATTGGCGCGTCTACGGCGGCATAACCGCCGTTCTGCGATCAACCTATTTTTGGATGGCTATTTTAATCACGGCTCTAAGTGGCGTGCCTACCGCAAAGGACGGAGAGGGCTTAATTTGGCCGCAAATGACTATTGAAATCGTGCCGAGTCTCTTAGGCCTAGGCCTCGGAGCAATGGCACTGATGTTGTCATTTTCCAGTGGTCGTTTTCTTGAAGCCATCAAGCAGAAGGGAAAAGACCGTTCCTATCTCCGCAAGGTCATGGCTTCGTTTTATCACTTCGCGCTCGTCTTAGTTGCTGCGCTCGTTGTGGCCTACATAGGTAAGGCTCAGCAGCATTGGCTGCTATCCTATATTGGCGTTTTTCTCTCGACTTACGGTGTCCTCCTCACACTCGGAATTGTCAGCCGTATTTGGCATACAGCCCGCATTTTTAACAAGGTTCTAGAATATGATCTCCCTGAAGAGGGCGCTGGAAACGGAAGACGTTGAGTAATTCGTTACCGAACGCGAGAGAGAAATTGGCTACGCGGAAGCCGCGCTACCGACCCGCTGACCTCCAGCAATGTTCATCATAATATACTCACTAAAAGTCGCGCCATGCGTTCTTGTAAGTGCACCCTCACCGCGCCATGCGCGCAATCGCGTCCGCAATCGTCCGGCCATCCGCGCCTAGGGGCTGCTTGAGCGCCATTTCCATGATCCGCTGGGCGCGCTCGGGATTGCCGTCGGCGGCACTCAGCAGGATCTGGACGAAGGCGGCGGAGAAGCAGTGGCGGTCTAGCCGGAGGGCCACTTCGGCGCGGCGCTCTGCCTCTTCGCGGTGGCCCGTCAGCAGTTCCGCGACGGCGAGCGAGCCCTGGGCTTCGGCGAAAGTGCCGTCCAGCGCCACGGCCTGTTCGAAGCGGGCCCGCGCATTGGGCAGGTCTCTCGCGATCAGCCAGGCCCAGCCCGCCGCGATCCAACTGCCGAGGTGATCGCCGAAGATTTCCGCGCCCTTGTCCAGCCGCTCCCCCGCTGTGGCCGCATTGCCTTGCAGCAGATCGGCCAGCCCCAGCCCCACCCAGGCGCGGGGGGAATTGGGGGTGAGCGCGAGGGCCTGTTCGAACATCGCCCGCGCCTCTTCCGGCTGCTGATCGCCCAGAGTGAGCGTGCCGAGCGTGGTGAGCGCATCGGGGTGGCCCCCGCCCTTTTCCGCCATGGCGCGGGCCAGCGCCTCATCCTCCACATCCAGCGCGAGGACGGAGACGGCGGCGGCGAAGGGCGGATAGTCGCCATGAAGTTCCAGATGGGCGCGGGCGCGCTGCTCCGCCTTCTCGAACTCTCCCGATGCGTGGAGCAAGTGGACTTCGAGCTGGGCGGCCTGCGGCAGTGCCTCGGTCAGTTCCTCGTCCAGCAGGGCCAGCGCCCCTTCATTGTCCCCCGCCAGCGCCTTGGCCCAGGCGAGGTTGAAGGCGAGGCCGTGATTGCCGGGGTTGCGTTCCAGCAGGCCCGCGAAAGTCTCTGCCGCCAGTTCCGGCTCTCCGCTCTGCATGGCGGCGATGGCCCACAGATTGCTATCGGCATCGGTCAGCTCACCAAGGTCACGCAGGCGGGCGAACAGTTCTTTCGCCTTGGCCAGATCGCCCAGCTCCATCGCGGCGGCGGCGCAATCGCGCAGCAAATTGGGATTATCGGGATCGTGCCCGAGGTAGGAGAGCAATCGCCCTAGCCGGGTTTCCGTTTCTGCCTGCATCACGCTTCCCTCTTAGCCTTCCACCTTAACAACATCGAATGAATGGAGCGCAATGCGCATCGGCACTTCGTCCACCGAGAGGACGGAAAGCTGCGGGATGGAACGCTGGGTGAGCTTCACCAGCAGCCGCCTGATCGGCCCGGCGCAAAGCAGCACCGGCGCCTTGCCCTGCCGCATCATCGCCTCCGCCAGCGGGGCGAGGCCGCGCAGCAATTGTTCGGCAAGGCGCGGTTCCATGCCGAGCGCGGCCGCCTCCGCCGTGCCAGCGCCGGAGATGATGCGGTTTTCCAGCCGTGGATCGAGGCTGAGGACGGAAAGCTGCGCGTTCTGGCCTTTCAGCCCATTGCAGATGGCGGTGCTGAGCGCTTGGCGGACCTTCTCGGTCAGTTCCAGCGGATCGCGCTCCCCACGGCCGACATCCACCAGAGTTTCCACGATCAGGTCCAGATTGGCGATGGACACCCGCTCGCGCAGCAGGTTCTGCAGGATGCGCTGCACATCGGACAGGGTCATGATGTTGGGGATCAGCTCCTCCACCAAGCCGGGCTGGCGTTCCCGCAGGGCGTCGAGCAATTCGCCGGTGACGGCGCGGGTCAGCAGGCTGGGCGCCTCTGCCCGCACGATCTCCACGAAATGGGTGATCATCACCGTCTCCGGATCGATCACGCTGTAGCCCGCCTGCGTCGCCTCTTTCGCCATGGCGGGTTCGATCCAGGTTGCGGCGATGCCGAAGGCCGGATCGCGCCCGGCCAGCCCGCCCGCAAGGCGCGGCGCATCCTCCCGCTGGGCGATGGCCAGCATCCTGTCAGGATGAAGTTGGCCCATGCCAAAAGTGGTGCCGTGGATGTTCACCCGGTAGTCCAGCCCGCCCAGATCGTCGCTCTCCACAAAACGCACCGCCGGGAAGGCCAGGCCGAAGGCGCGTTCATGCGCGACGCGGCTGGTGGATATGCGCTCCAGCAGCAGGGCCTTGCGGTGCCCCCATGCCTCCGCCAGCTTCGCACCGAAGGCGATTTCCAGCGGCGGCTGGGCTGTGGTGCCTGCGGGGGCCTGCTCCTCCTCGCTCTCTCGCCCGATATCCTCCGCCTCTTCCCGGCGCAGCTTGCGGATGCGCAGCCATGCGAACAACACGATCCCCAGCAGGATCGCGATGGGCCATTTGGGCATGCCGGGCAGCAGCATCAGCAGGCTCATGACCACCATCACGATTACCGGGATGCGGGGTTCGGAGGCCATCTGGCGGAATATCTCGGTGCTCAGCTCCTTGTCCGCGGCCGAGCGGGTGACGATGATGCCAGTGGCGATGGAGATGATCAGCGCCGGCAGCTGGGTGGCGATCCCGTCCCCAATGGTGAGCAGCGTGAACCGCTCCAGCGCCTCGCCCCAGCCCATGCCCATCTGCGCCACACCCACGATCAGCCCGGCGATGATGTCGATCAGCAGGATGATGATCCCGGCAATCGCATCGCCCTTCACGAATTTGGACGCGCCATCCATCGCGCCATAGAAGCTGGCTTCCTTCTCCAACTCCTCGCGCCGCTCAATCGCCTGCTTCTGGTCGATCAGGCCGAGATTGAGATCGGCATCGATGCTCATCTGCTGGCCGGGCATGGAATCCAGCGTGAAGCGCGCCGCCACTTCCGAAACGCGCTGCGCGCCGGAAGTGACGACCACATATTGCACCACGATCAGGATGAAG